>JANNJF010000001.1:0-2151 GCA_031405715.1 Gammaproteobacteria bacterium
GGCCAGCCTGCGGCGCATCGCGCACTATGACTACTGGTCGGACAAGGTACGGCGTTCTATTCTGCTGGACGCCAAGGCCGACCTGCTGGTGTACGGTAACGCCGAGCGCCAGATCGTGGAGATTGCCCATCGTCTGGCGGCGGGGGAGTCGATCAGGAATATTACCGACGTGCGTGGCACGGCGTTTGCGCTACCCATGGGCGGGTTACCACCGGTGCGCGCGGCGGCTGCGGAGGATTCGCCGGTCGCCGCTTGGAGCGAAATCGATTCGACCCACATCGATACACCTGGACCGCTGAACCCGCCGGTGAATCCCTATGCCACGGAAGCAGAGATGCGCGCCGCCAACAGCGCGCCGTCTGTATCGAAGGTTCCCGGTTCCCCGCAGGGGACAGAGGGCGAGGAGGCGACAACCGTCAACGTCGTGCGTTTCCAGCGCCGTGCACCGAAGCCGGATCGTGAGCATAGCGTCATCCGTCTGCCGTCCTTCGAGCAGGTCACCAGCGACCCGGTGCTGTACGCGCATGCCTCGCGCATCCTGCACATGGAGACCAACGCCGGTAACGCGCGTGCCCTGGTACAGCGCCATCACGATCGCGACGTCTGGCTCAACCCGCCGCCCATCCCTCTCAGCATGAAGGAGATGGATGCGGTCTATGAGCAGCCGTTCACGCGCCTGCCGCATCCGTCTTACGGCGATGCGAAGATTCCGGCGTATGAGATGATTCGATTTTCCATCACCATCCAACGCGGCTGCTTCGGCGGATGCAGCTTCTGTTCCATCACCGAACACGAAGGCCGCATCATCCAGAACCGCTCGGAGGATTCCATCATCCACGAGATCGAACACATCCGCGACTCCGTGCCCGGTTTCACCGGCGTCATCTCGGACCTGGGCGGACCCACGGCCAATATGTACCGCCTGCATTGCAAATCACCGTCGATCGAATCCGCCTGCCGCCTGCCGTCCTGCGTGTATCCCGGCATCTGTTCCAACCTGAATACCGATCACGCGCCATTGATCCATCTGTATCGCCGCGCGCGTGCCTTGCCCGGCATCAAGAAAATTCTCATTGGCTCCGGTGTGCGTTACGACCTTGCCGTGGAGTCGCCCGAGTATGTGAAGGAGCTGGTCAGTCACCACGTCGGTGGTTATCTCAAGATCGCGCCGGAACATACGCGTGAAGGGCCGCTGTCGAAGATGATGAAACCCGGCATCGGCACCTACGACCGCTTCAAGGAAATGTTCGACAAGTTCACGAAAGAGGCGGGCAAAGAACAGTATCTCATTCCGTACTTCATCGCTGCCCATCCCGGCACCACCGACGAGGACATGCTGGAGTTGGCCCTGTGGCTGAAACGCAATGGCTTCCGCGCCGATCAGGTGCAGGCCTTCCTGCCGTCACCCATGGCCAATGCCACCACCATGTATCACACCGGCAAGAACCCGTTGCGCAAGGTGACCTACACGAGCGAGGAAGTGGTGATACCCAAAGGCATGAAGGTGCGTCGTCTGCACAAGGCGTTCCTGCGCTATCACGATGCCAACAACTGGCCGATGCTGCGCGAGGCCCTGCGGCGCATGGGCCGCGCCGATCTCATCGGCAGCGGTAAGCAGCAGCTGATCCCTTCGTATCAGCCGTCCGGCACCGGCCACAAACCGGAAGGCGCACGCAAGGGTCGGGGCGGACATTTCAAGACCCAGCATATTGGGTTACCGCTGACGCCGGCAACGGCAGCACCGACGCCGCGCACCAAGGCCAAGCCACACCGCCACATCAACCCCGGCAGCCCCACGGGCAGCGGCAAGCGACGCGGGCCGCACTGAGACCGTGTCGTAGTTACGTCGACAGATTTGTTGGGGTTCGCAGGCTCATTCCAACCTATAGTTCTACAGTTCTGGGCATTGTGTGCGGAGTGCGGCGGCTTGCCGCCGTTCTACAAAGCGGGAGCTTGCTCCCGCGTTCCAAGCGAGGAGCGCAATGACAGAAAGGGTTTGGGGGCCCGCATCCTCAGCCTGCACCCCAAAGTGCGCGCCTCGGACCTGGTCGGCCACCTGGAGCACCTGGTGGAGGGCATCATCGAGCAGACCGATTTAACGCTGGAATTGCGCAACCTACAGAAATTCCAGGAGAACTTCCGCAACGTCGA
>JANNJF010000002.1:0-5235 GCA_031405715.1 Gammaproteobacteria bacterium
GCCTCGACCACCTTGCGCACCACGACAGCCTGACCGGCCTGCCCAACCGCACCCTGTTCAGCGACCGCCTGCGCCATGCCATCCTCGAGGCCGATCGGCGCGAACGCCTGGTGGCTCTGCTGTTCATGGACCTGGACCGTTTCAAGCTGATCAACGACACCCTCGGTCATGAGGTCGGCGACCATTTGCTCAAACAGGTGGCGGAACGCCTGAGCACCTGTGTGCGCCGCAGTGACACCCTCGCGCGTCTCGGCGGCGATGAGTTCACCCTCGTCCTCACGGACATCGCCCACGTGGATCACGTGGCACGCGTGGCGCAGAAAATCCTGGACACCTTCAAGCAACCCTTTCAGATCGACGACCACGAACTGTTTATCACCATCAGCATCGGTATCACGATTTGCCCGTTCGATGACAAGAATATGGACGCATTGGTGCAGAACGCCGACATCGCCATGTACAAGGCCAAGGAACAGGGCCGCAACGGCTACCAGTTCTATACCGCGGAGATGAACATCAAGACGCACCAGCGTCTGGACATGGAAACCGCCTTACGCCGCGCCCTTGAGCGCAACGAACTGGTGCTGCATTACCAACCGCAGGTGGACCTACGGAGCGGCAAGATCTTCGCCATGGAATCGCTGCTGCGCTGGCAACGTCCGGGGAAAGGCCTGGTACCGCCCCTGGACTTCATCCCGCTGGCGGAGGAAACCGGCCTGATCGTACCGATCGGCGAATGGGTGTTGCGCACCGCCTGTGCGCAGAACAAGGCCTGGCAGGATGCCGGGTTTGCGCCCCTGCGGGTCGCGGTGAATCTGTCGGCACGCCAATTCCAGCAGAAGAGCCTGATACAGACCGTGAGTGCGGCGCTGCGCGACAGCGGGCTGGCGCCGCACTACCTGGATATCGAGATCACCGAAAGCATGGTGATGCAGAATGCCGCGGAGGCCATCAAAACGCTGAACGAACTGGATGCCATGGGCGTCGCGCTCTCCATCGACGACTTCGGCACCGGCTACTCCTCCCTCAGTTACCTCAAGCGCTTCCCCATCGATTGTCTGAAAATCGACAAGTCCTTCATCAACGATGTCACCACCAATCCCGACGATGCCGCCATCGCCAGCGCCATCATCACCATGGCGCGCAGCCTGGGCATGAAGGTGGTGGCCGAGGGGGTGGAAACCGAAGGCCAGCTGCAGTTTCTGCGGGCCCGCGGCTGCGATGCCTTGCAGGGCTATTATTTCAGCCGGCCGGTGCCCGCCGAGGCGTTCTTCAGTCTGCTGCAGCAAGGCAAGTGCCTGCCGGCGGCGAGCGGCGAGACGGCGGTGGATAGCCGTACCCTGCTGATCGTCGATGATGACGAGAACATCAGCGCTATGCTGACCCGCCTGCTGCGCGGGGACGGCTACCAGATCCTCACGGCCAGCAGCGCACAACAGGGTTTCGAGCTGCTGGCCGTGAACCCGGTGGGCGTCGTTATCTCCGATCAGCGTATGCCGGGCATGAGCGGGGTGGAGTTCCTCAGCCGGGTGCGGGAGCTGTATCCACATACCCTGCGCATCGTGCTGAGCGGAGACAAGAAACCGGACTCGGTGGCCGAGGCCGTCAACCGTGGCGCCGTCTACAAATACTTCACCAAACCGTGGGATGACGCGCTGCTGCGCGAGGCCGTGCGCGAGGCATTTCAGCGCTCCGCCGCGGAGCGTGAGAACCGGCGGCTCACCCAGGCACTGCAGGCGGCCAATGAGGCATTGCGTGCAGTCCCCGGCGCCCAGCCGGGAACAGCGAGTAAACCCACACCACCCAAGCGCTAAAGGCACGCGGGGCTTGTCCGCGCTTAGGCTAAACCGGCGGCATGTCGCCGCACGCCGTGCGCACTTGATCAGGACATCGGCTGGTGGTTTACTGTGGTGAATTCTTTCCGCAGACGCAGCCATTCCCATCCCGAGGCGCCAAAGGCAAGCGGACAGCATCTGTAGCACGGCAGGCAATTCGATTTTTACGGCGTTCCCCGCGGTGAGCATTGACCCGGAATGGGAGCGGCGATAGTAATTCAACAACAATACACTTGGAGTACGGCATCGGTTCAGGCCGCACGAAACAGGGAGCCGCGTCATGATCAGTCTTTCCCCGATTCTAACGTCCTTGACGATCGCTGCAGGCCTGGCGCTGGGGATCGAGCGCACCCTTGAACTGCTCAAGAACATCATGGATCAGAGCAAGGGCGTCGTGGACCTGCGTGACGTCATCCATCGAGCCCGGTCAGCGGTCGCCGAAGTAGAGCAGTATCTCCGCTCCCCGACGCCCCCGCTCCCGGCGGAGGTGCCAGCGGAACCGCCAGCGCCGGACATCGGCTCACCGATAAGCTTTGTACCGGCAGCAGCAACCGTCACCGACAACCAGCCCGATGAACGCTATCCCGCCCCCCGTATCACGGTTCAACCCGCGGTGGGGACGACGATCCAACAGGCATCGAAGGTGCTGTTTCTGCAATTGTTTGCCGCCGGGTTGGGTATATTGCTGGCGCACTATTTTAAAATACAGCTGGTGACGATCTTTCTGCAGGGCTTGGGACACAAGCCCAGTGCCTTTTTTCAGGCGTTAGACTTTTTTCAGGGTATAGACATTATCTTGTCGGGCCTGGTCATCGGCGGCGGAAGCCAGGCGATGCATGTGCTGATCCGCTTCCTGACCGAAAGAAAGGTGAGTGTCGCCAAAGAAACCGCCGAGGTGACGGCGGAAACCACCACACCGCTGGCGGAAACTATCATGGCCGGCAGTTTCAAAGCCGAGATCGCCGAAGTTAAAGAGACGCCGACGCAGGAATGGGCCTGGAAGGACCTGGTTTATCTAGGGGGTGTGAACCCCACCAGTCTTGAGACCAGCCACCGGCGTTCGGGCGCCCCCAATCTCATCGTCTATCACCATACCGCAATGTCGAGCAACGCCCCGTTCAAGGATGTGGTGGATGAGTTTCTGGTCTCCAAAAAATGGCTGACCGGCTATCACTGCGTGATCATGCCCGACGGCAAGGTCGAACCGTTCTGCCGCTGGGATCGCAGCGGCAATCATGCCAAGGGGTTGAATGACCGCAGTCTGGGCGTTTCCTTCCATGGCAACTTTCATACCGATCTGAATGATCGTTATTCCAATGCGGATGGGCGTTATGGCAACCAGCAACCCACCGAAGCGCAGTTACACGCCGGCGCCCGGTTGGTCGCCTTGTGGACCCTGCTGTACAAGGACATCGCGTTGGATTTCAGCCAACATATACTGCCGCATAAAACTGCCATGCCCGGGCATACCGTCTGCCCGGGCTCCAATTTCCCCTACGAAAAGTTTGAACCACTCGTGCGCAGCTATTACACGGCGTGGAGCACGTCACCGGAAGCGCTACAGAAGATACGCGACTTCAGCCAATTGAAATACATCCACGCATAAGGAGTGGTGCGATGAATAGCGACATATTAACCATGCCGGTTACCCTGCTCGGGCTAGCGTTGCTGCTGGCCATGCTGATTGAGCGGGTGCTGGAAATTGTACGCAGCACGGTGGATTACTTCGAGGCCAAGTCCGGAAATGCCGGCAAATGGACAAAAAAGGCCGAAACCATCCGCAACAATATCGAGCTGCGACTGGATGCGGCCAAGGCCGGGAATCCGCAGGACTTCAGCCTGGTGATGCGGCTGCTCACCTGGTACATCAACAGAAATGAATCCGCAGTGGGCGGCGCCTTCGTGATCTCGGTGGATAAAATCCGTATGTTGACCCTCAAGGTGCGATGCAAAATGATCGCCGTCGTGCTGGGGCTGGTGTTTGCCGCGCTGTTACAGATCGACCTGTTTGAACTGGTGCGGCTGTCTCAGATACTTGCCGCCGACCCAAACACGATCATTGATTATCAGCCGAGGTGGTACGGGATAGTGCTGGCCGGGATATCCATGGGATTTGGTGCCGGCCCACTGCACAAGATCATCACCGCCCTGGAAAAGGCCCGCAAGGGTCGCGCCGAACCGGAGGCTTGACATGGATCTCGTGACGATTGGAAATATGTTCGCTAATTACGGCGGTGTCGTCATCGGCGTGGCGCTGTTGCTGCTGGGTACGATGGTATTGCCCAGCGCACTGCGCAAGTATGTCTTGACCGCTGGGCTCGCGATCGCCGCGTTTCGTGTCATGCAGATAGCGTGCAGCGGCAAAAGACTGGCCAAGGCCGACGCGGAACGGGTGCGCCTGCAGGATGAATTGAAAAAACGCTCTGTGGAACGGGAGGCGTTCATCCAAAAGCAAGAGGCGCTGAATGGCCAGTTAATCAAAGTTAAACAGGATCTAAGCATGCTGGATGCACAGTCCAAGGACTTGGAGTCGTCGGCCGCGGCGACCGCCGAGACGAAGACGAAACTGGACAGGGAGGTGCAGGAAATGCAGGCCAGGCACGAAAAACTCCTGCAGGAGACGCAGGCAAACGAAAAAATTCTGGCGTTGTTCAAAAATGCGGAAGCGGCGATCCAGGATCTGGAGCGGGTTCAATGACCCATAACACGGGCCACATTGAGTGCCACTTCAAACACCTCATTCCTAGGAGCGTCGTCATGTTGACAAGACTTTTCGGGCTAGTGTTATGGGCAGGCTTTGCATCCATCGCGGCCGCGGCCACCTGCACCGTTGTGGGCGAAAGGCATGGCCAGATGGTGGCCGTGACCGTGGACGGCGAAGCGCATGTGGCCATTGCCAAAGACGACTTCAAGAAGATCAGCGACAACCTCAAACAGCTGGAACAGCTGAAGCAGGCGCTGAGCGAGGCACACGCCAAGCTGAAGGAGTATCAGGATCTGACTGCCACCTATGATGAGCTGAAGAACAAATACGCCGATCTCAACCAGCACTACAGCACGTCGCTCGCCGATTCCGTCAAACTGAACGATGCCTACAAGGCCAATGGCGATAACTTAATCAATCTTACCCATGCCTACGAAAAGCTGGTCAAGGATTACGACAAGCTGGCAGGCACCTACCGGGATATCGCCGTCGACAAGGCGCCATTGTTTCGCTTCGATGCCGGACTGGGCATGATCAAGAATACGGTTACGAATGAAACGGACGTATCCGTCATGCTCGGTGCCAGCGTGCAAAAACTGAAGGCCTGGTATTTATGGTATCCCGACGGTTATGGCTTGATGGTGGGAACCGGATTTAGTTTCTAAACTGGCTACGGGTCTAGCAGGTTGTTGAAAA
>JANNJF010000003.1:0-4790 GCA_031405715.1 Gammaproteobacteria bacterium
AGAACTGGTCGGTTCTACTGGACCTGAAGATCCTGGCGCTGACATTTCCCGAAGTCATCAGGAGGACTAATGCTTATTGATAATGGAAACAGCGGCACAACACACTGCCGTCCATTCTAAGGAGTAAACACGCATGTTTCATCATGGCAGCGTACATCTTCGGTCGGCGATCATTGGAAGTGTAATTTTGTTAGTGCTCACAGCCTGTGGCGGTGGAGAAAGCAAAAGCACGGACGGAAATGGCGCTAACTCAAACCTCGGTGTCGGCATCACGGCGGCACCAACATTGAGCGTGACTTTCAGTATCAAGCAGATGCACTTTTCGTGGAGCGCCGTGAGTAATGCGACTTACTACAAAATGTACCAGAACCCGGACGGCGTTTCCGGTTTCACGCAAATGGATGGCAACATCATCGCCACCTCTTACGACCACGCCATTGCTGTTCATCGGACTAATTTTCCGGCGGCGCGTTACCTCCTGGAGGCCTGCAACGCGTCCGGTTGCACCGCCTCCAATGAGCTGAGCACATTTAACGACGTATCGCAGGTCATTGGTTACCTGAAAGCCTCCAATACCAGCGCAAACGCCAACTTTGGCATTTCCCTCGCCTTGAGCAGCGACGGCAACTTCCTGGCGGCGGGTGCAACGGGTGAATCCAGCAATACCGTGGGCATCGATGGAGATCAAACCAGTAGTTCCGCCGCCATTAGTTCCGGTGCCGTTTATATTTTTACCCGTCAGGGCGGCCTCTGGTTGCAACAGGCCTATGTGAAGGCGTCCAATACGGCGGCGGGCGACGCCTTTGGCGTTTCCGTCTCCTTAAATAGCAACGGTGACACGCTCGCGGTAGGGGCGCACCTCGAAGATAGTCTCGCGACGGGGATCAACGGCAATCAAGGCGGTATCGCCGAAAACAGCTCCAATCGCGGGGCTGTCTATGTATTTACCCGCAACGGAGATAGCTGGTCGCAACAGGCCTATGTGAAGGCGTCCACCAGCCGTGCGGATGAATACTTTGGCGGTGCTGTTGCGTTAAACAACGACGGGGACACATTGGTAGTGGGGGCGGCCGGTGAATCCACCGGTGCATTGGATGCCGGCGCTGTCTATGTCTTCACCCGCAGCGCCGGTGTCTGGTCGCAACAGACCATCATTAAGGCCTCCAACATCCAGACAAGCGCCCACTTCGGTTCCTCTCTAGGCATCGACGGCGATGGCACTACGCTGGTCGTCGGGGCTAACGGTGAGTCCAGCGCCGCCACCGGCATCAACGGCAATCAATTTGAAAACCTTACCGGGCCCAATGCAACCGGTGCTGTTTATGTCTTTACCCGCAGCGTGAGTGTTTGGTCGCAACAGGCGTATGTGAAGGCGTCCAACGCCGCCGCATTCGACGCCTTCGGTTCCTCCCTGGCTCTAAGCCGCGACGGCAATACCTTCGCGGTGGGCGCGGGCGCGGAAGCCAGCGCCGCCGCCGGCATCAACGGCACTCAAAACGACAACAGCGCCAGCAATGCCGGCGCCGTTTATATCTTTACCCGCAGTACAAGTACCTGGTCGCAACAGGCCTATGTGAAAGCGTCCAACACCGGCGGTAACGATTACTTCGGTGGTTCCTCCATCGCCTTGAGCAGCGATGGCAACCTACTGGCGGTGGGGGCCATCGGTGAAGACAGCGCCGCCACGGGTATCGGGGGGGATCAGACCGACCGCAGCAGCAGCTATTCCGGGGCGGTTTATTTCTTCACGCGCAGCGCCAGCACATGGTCGCAGCAATCCTATGTAAAAGCTCCCAACACCAGTGCTGGCAACCTGTTCGGTCGCGCCCTCGCCTTGAGCGGCGATGGCAACCTGCTCGCGGTGGGGGCATCGGGCGAATCCAGCAGTGCCACAAGCGCGGGTGGCAGCCAGACCGACAAGAGCGCCAGCGGCGCGGGCGCTACCTATCTGTATTAAAAACCAACGTCCTGCCCTAACAGGCTGTTGAAAAACAGCCTGTGTGCGGCCCACGGACGGGCCGCCATTTTTCAAACACGCTTTATGCGTTTGAAAAATGAAGCAAAGCGCCCTTGTATTATATATGGGGCGCACTTTTCGCTTTGCGGGCTGAAAAAGCCCATGGATGGGCTTTTTCAGCAACCTGCTAAAGAGACACTTCCACCCTCTCGATACCAATACTATTTTTCAACCTCATGGCGGGCTGAAAAACGGCCGCAAGCGCCTATCCCGATCTACCGCTGCTTCCACCCGTCATTAATAAATCAATGGGTCGAAATCACCCGCGACGAATGACCATCGGATCGATGAGGTAACGGCGATTGCATAAAACCTATGTGTGCCAGCGCACTGAGTACGGCGACGTACAGACGCTGCGTTACCCGAAGCCTATCTTCAACTCTTAAATTTGTATTACAAACTATCCATAGAGCTCCCCAATGAACAGACCTATCGCAGGCCGAGTTGATTTATTCGATGAATCGCCGACCAGTGTCGTCGCGCAACCCACCAGAACCGTCTTGAACTATAGCGTGGTATCGATGGCGAGTGATCTGATTTTACTATCCGATCTTCTATGCCTCCTCCTCGCCGCCTTCCTCAGCACCCTCCTCTACACCCACTGGCTGGTGCCGCTGACCGCCGTGCATGACTTCACTGACGATTTTGGAAAAGCGGCGTTGGTGGCGGCGGTGCTGGCGCCGTTCATTCTCTATGATAAACGCTTCGGCGCCGTCGCCAGCCGCGGGCGGTTGTCGCTGCTGGTTCGTTCCTACGCTCTGCGCTTTACCCTCTTTGCCGGTGTGATGTTGGTGTTGGCAGGGGTCAGTCAGGCGCTCAACGGTTTTCCACGCGACTGGCTGCTGGCTTGGTTTGTCACAAGTCTGCTGCTGACCTCGCTCACGCGGGTGTTGGTGGCGCGGACGCTGCGGCGTCTGCAGCAGCAGGGGGTGTTGACCGAGGTCATCGCCGTGGTCGGGGCGGGTCCGGTGGCGGACCGGCTGGTGCAGGCGCTGCGTCAAACCCGCGCGGAGACCATTGAGTTGTTGGGGGTGTTCGACGACAAGATCCTTGGCGCGGTGGATAGCACGATTAAGTCGACCGGGACCCTGGCGCAATTAATTGAGTTGGGCAAGACCCGCAAGATCGATTGGATACTGTTGACCTTGCCGCCCACGGCGGAGAACCGGGTGTTGTCGATGGTACAACGTCTGAAGGCCTTGTCGGTGCCGATTGGGCTTTGTCCGCAGAATGTGGGTTCAGGTGTTCCGTATCGCACGATCGATTACGTGGGTGACAGTGTGCCGGTGAGTTTGCTCTCGGACCGGCCGATTAAGCGGTGGGAGGCGGTGGTTAAGGGGGGGGAGGATTTTCTGCCCCGTTGGATAATTACCTTGGCGTTGTTACCGCTGATGGCGGTTGAAGCGCTCGCAGACAAGTTTTTCAAGTTCGCACTCATCATTCCGCAACCACACGCCGCGAAACTAACTTTCCAATTCGATGATTACGACGTAGCGGGATTCGCGGGCGTGGCCGCCGGTTTCGGTCAGGACCGCTACGGTTATGTGGTGACACCGAACGCGGATCACATGATCCGCCTGCATGAGCACGCCTCGTTTCGCGCGCTCTACGCCGCGGCCAACTACATACTTCTGGACAGCCGCTTCCTGGCCCATCTATTGCGCATCACCAAAGGAATTCATCTGCCGGTGTGCACGGGCAGCGATCTGACAGAAAAACTCTTCACCGATGTGATCACGCCCGACGACCCACTGGTGTTGATCGGCGGCAGCGACGAACAGGCACGCAAACTTGGCGAGCGCTATGGTCTGCGGCGCCTGGCGCACTTCAATCCGCCCATGGGACTCATGCAAGATCCGGAGGCGGTTGAGACCTGCTTGCGTTTCATCGAGGCCCACAGTCCGTTTCGTTTCTGCCTGCTGGCGGTGGGCGCCCCGCAGCAGGAAGCTGTCGCACAGCAACTGAAGGAACGAGGCAACGCACGAGGCCTGGCGCTGTGTATCGGCGCCTCGATCAACTTCCTTACCGGTGATGAGCGCCGCGCACCGTTGTGGATGCAGCGCATTGGAATGGAGTGGTTTTTCCGTTTGATGCAAGCACCGGGACGCATGGCGAAACGCTACCTTGTGCGTGGGCCACGCGTCTTCGGATTGCTGCATAATGCCGAGATAGTGCTACGCAAGATATCGGCACCGATACAACGACCACTGCCGGCGTCCATACAACTGGCCCTGCCCGTAGTGCAGTCACAGGAACCGGTGCGTCTGCGGCTGGTGTCGGCGTCCTATAAACCACCCTTGCCCGCGGCATTCAAGCTTGAGGCCATTCATAATGCTGCGCGTCTGGAAAACGCTGAGCACCAGAATCGCGACGTCAGCGCGTCCATTTAGGTTGCAGGCGTCCCTGGTCGTCGAACTGATAGTGGCCATCGAGCCAGCCTTTGCCAAACAGAATTAAGGCCTGATCGTAATAGTTGGTCGGCTTACCGAGTTTGGCGGCCGTCCCGGCAGCGCGAATCCGGCCGCGCTGTACTTCAAGCAATGGCTTGTCATCGAGCGCACTCAGGAACGGCAATACCGCGCCGGAATATCCGATGGGCGAGTAATCGGACTTGGTTGCCTGGGCAGTAAGCGGATTGACCTTTTCAGGAGGTGCGCCAAACTTGCGGATCAGGTCGGCATAGGGGGAGAGCATCTTGACCAACGCCTGGCTGTTACGTCCCGACATTCCCGCCCAGAGATAAACGCGAATGCCATCGTAGCTTGCGGAGGGT
>JANNJF010000004.1:0-2429 GCA_031405715.1 Gammaproteobacteria bacterium
TCTCGGCTGTGAGCCTGTGTCCGCTACTTCAGCGGCCACTCCTGTCTGGCTCACCGGCTCACGTATCGCCGCATCAACCACATCGAAGAGGGCACGGCCCTCATCCTGTCCTTCTCCCATGGGGAGAAGGAACCCAGCATACAAAGCAGAAAAGCATTGGTAGCGAATTTAAGTCCCAAACAGAATGACGCGCCACACTAGCGCACACTGGAGAGACAGCGAACGTGAACGACCGCTACATCAGCCTGGCCCACGGTAACGGCGGACGCTACATGCGCGAACTGATCGAGCAGGTGTTTGCGCGTCACCTGGCCAATCCCCTGCTCAATATACAAACCGACGCCGCCTCCCTGCCGCCCCTGAACGGCATGCCGGTCTTCACCACCGATGGCTACATCGTGCAGCCCCTGGAGTTTCCCGGCGGCGATATCGGCACCCTCGCGGTGCATGGCACGGTGAACGACCTGGCGGTCAGCGGCGCCACTCCTTTATACATGAGTTTGAATGCCTTCATCGAAGAGGGCCTGGAATGGGCGCAGCTGGACCGCATTATCCAGAGCCTGGCGCACGCCGCCCAGGCCGCCGGGGTACAGGTGGTGGCGGGAGACACCAAAGTACTGCGGCGCGGTGAAGGCGGCGGGCTGTACCTCGCCACCAGCGGTATCGGTGTGCGCCCGCCGGACCTCCAACTCGGCATGGACAAGATCGTCGACGGCGATTGTGTCCTGGTGAGTGGTCCCGTGGGCGACCACGGTGTTTCGGTGATGCTGGCGCGGGAGGAGTTCGGCATGCGCGGCGACCTGCGATCCGATTGCGCCAGTGTGTGGCCGCTGACCCGCGCGCTGCTGCCTCTGGGCGGGTTGCGTTTCATGCGCGACCCCACCCGCGGTGGGCTGGCGACCGTGGCGCATGAAATCGTGCGCGCCAGTCGCCTCACGATGCGGCTGGACGAAAGCGCCATCCCGGTGCGCGACGCGGTGCGTTCGGTGTGTGAGATCCTCGGCTACGATCCCTTGTATCTCGCGTGCGAGGGACGTGTCGTGGCAGTGATCGACGGACGTGATGCGCCCACCGCCCTGGCTGCATGGCAGGCCCTGCCGCAGGGACGCGAAGCGGCCATCATCGGCCGGCTGCAGCGCGGCCCGCAGGCGCGCGTCGTGCTGAAGACGGTTATTGGCGGGGAGAGAACCCTGGCGGAGTTGGAGGATGATCCATTACCGCGGATTTGTTGATGATGCCATGTCCACACTAATGACACAGCACTGGTGCACAAAAATAGCCTCGCTTTAGTTCCTTCCCCCTGGAAGGGGGAAGGAACTACAGAAAAGTTCAGCCGGGCTCAGTCCGATATGAGTTAAAGCGACGGCAAGCCCGCCACACGACCATGATTAATATTTCTTAATCAATTCCATTTTGTCCCCGTCGCGCCGCATCTCCAGCCGCCCGAGAAACGACATGCCGAGCAACGGCGTGTCGGGCTGCGAGCCCTCGATGACGCCCGCCTCGACGTTATGCAACTCAATCTCGCCGATCTTGACGCGGTCCAGGGTCATGCCATAGATCTTGATGAAACCGGAGGCGGTCTTGGCGATACCGGGCTGGCCCTTCAGATAATCGATGCCGACACGGCGCGCCGTGGCGATGTTCATGGCGATGGTATTGGCGCCGGTATCCACCAGAAAGGTGAGCGGTACGCCGTTGATGCTGCCCTCGGCGTGAAAAAATCCGTTGCTGCTGGCGTACAAGGTGGTGCTGGCGCGCGCCGCGCCGGTAAAGGCGGAGATCACCACACCCAGCTTGAGCACGCGGCGCTTGCCCTCCACCTCGATGACCGCCTCGTCGGTTTCCGTGCTGGCGCTGACCAGGCGTATGCCCTCCGGGCTCGCCTCCCCCGCCGTGAGTACGCGCCGGGCGCCATCCACCAGCAGGATGGCCTTGCCATTAAACAGTGCATAAATCGACACGCTCTCCGCGGCCTGCAGAGACAACGGCGTGACCAAACTCAGCGTCAATAATAAGAAAGTTAAAATTAATCGGTGCATGCTCTTCCGTCGACCCGCGTTGACACGTTAGAATATTTCACATGAATGAAATTTTAGTGTTTCGCCACGCCGCCGGGGAAGGCCCCGGCTATTTCGCCCGCTTTCTCGACCGACACGGCGCCCGCTATCGCCTGATCAAGGTCGACCAGAACGAAGCCATACCGCAAAGCATAGACCATGTGGCCGGGCTGGTCTTCATGGGCGGCCCCATGAGCGTCAACGATGACCTGCCGTGGATACCCAAAACCCTCGACCTTATCCGCCGCGCCATCCAGGCGGACGTGCCGGTCCTGGGCTGAGCCAAGAAAAATACAGAAAAGCGGTACGCTTAGATAACATATGCGTATGTTCGGCATTTTGCAGCCTCCGTATGTTTGATTGAAATTC
>JANNJF010000005.1:0-3793 GCA_031405715.1 Gammaproteobacteria bacterium
GGCGCTTGGCGGCGGTGCAGGCGGTGGAGACCCGGGCGGCTCAGCACCAGGAGGTGGCAGCCGCGTTCGGGGTCGATGAGGTGACGCTGCGGCGGTGGCGCCACGATCCCGAAACCAAAGAACCGCTGTCCTTCTCGGTGACTCAAAACGACAAGGGTCTCTGGGTCATTCCGTCACATCATGATTATCCGGCGGAAGCAAAAGAGCGGCTGGCTCGAATACCGGCCTGCACCGCACGCAGACTCTTCCAGCGCTTCCAGTGGTTGTCCTGGTCCGTGCTGCGATCCTGCCTATCACCCATGAATATCGCCTCCGGATTCATATGTAGCACCGCTTCCACATCCACCGTGGGGGCGAGTAGCGGCAGGTCGGCGAATATGTTTACGCCGCCGCACAGGCGCAGCACATCGCTGATGATCTGTTCACCGTTGATGGTCATGAGGGGTGGATTCCAGATTTCGTAGAACACCGTCACCGGCGGGCGCTTTGAGTATCGCTCTACGAGCCGGGCGTGACGCTGGCGAAAATGTTGCGCCGCCGTGCGCGCGCTGCTTTCGCTGCCGGCCAGGAACCCCAGGTGCTCGATGTCTGTCGGAATATCGCCGAGGCGGCTCGGCTCGGAGACATACACCGCCAACCCCAGGGCGCGCAACCGGTTCAATTGCGCGGCGCTGTTGCCGCTCTTCCACGCGACGATCAGGTCCGGCCGTAGTGCCAGCACTGCTTCCAGGTCGATGTTGGCATAACTGCCGACCCGCGGCAGGTCGCGGGCCGCCGCCGGGTAGTCGCTGTAGTCCGTGGCACCCACTACCCGGCCGCCGGCGCCCGCCGCATACAGCAGTTCGGTGATATGTGGTGCTAAGCTGATGATGCGCTGTGCCGGCGCCGCCAGGGTGACACGCCCACCCGTTGCATCCACCAGGGTGACCGCAGCCTGCGTCGTGAGGGTGTTGCCGAGCAACAGGCAGGCCAACAGCCAGCGATGCGCGGAATGTGTCATTCGCCCCCCATGAAAGATGCCGTTACCAGGACCAGCGCCTCGGTGATCTCGCAGGTCGCTCCCAGGGTGTCGCCGGTGGTCCCGCCCAGTCGCTGCAGCATCATGCGCCGCAACAGAAAAACGCCGGAGATGGCCGCCGCCAGCAACAGCACACCGCTACCGGGTTCGATCGACACGACGACAATGGCGCAGACTATAAGTACATAAATGGCGCTGCTACGTGGCAACTGTTGCGCGTATTCCGCGCCTAGACCGTGCTCGCGCACATACGGCGTGGCGAGAAACACGCTGACCATGGCCGCGCGGCCGAGCAGGGGGGCGATGAGCAATGCCGACCACACGCCTTGCGCCAGCAGTGCGGCGAGGGCGGCGAATTTCACCAGCAGTACCAGGGTCACCAGCATCACCGCCGCCGGACCGCTGCGCGGGTCTTGCATGATGTCGAGGCTACGTTGGCGATCATTGTGTCCGCCGAGCCAGGCGTCGGCGCTGTCCGCCAGGCCGTCGATGTGCAGACCGCCGGTGAGCAATACCCACACCACCAGCAGCAGTGCGGCACGTACTCCCGCATCACTCTGGCCCAGGACGCTGTTGAGGACCAGCAGCAGCGCGCCGATCATCAGGCCCACCAGGGGATAATAAAGCACCGAACGGCCCCGCTCGCGGGGTGTGCACTCCGCTGGTTGTGTCAGCGGCAGGCGCGTCAGAAACTGCAGTGCAATACGCAGGGCACGCATGCCGGACTAGAGACTGCCCGCGTGAAAAATAAGTTGGGGCAGAGGGCCTTCCGCGTGATGATCGATGCGCAGTCGGCTGAGGCCGGCGTTCGGTACGTGGATGCGGAACATGTGCGCCAACGGCATCCCCAAGGCGTGACTCAGCAACAGGCGGATCACACCGGCGTGACCCACCAGCAACAGGCGCCGGCCCGGATGTTGCGCCAAGAGATCATCCCAGGCGCCGACCACACGCGCCTGAAAGGCGGACAGGGTTTCTCCCCCGGGCGGCGTATGGTGCAGCGGGTCGCGCCAGAAGCGCGCTAGGATATCCGCATCGGTGCGCATCAGTTCCGCTGCGGTGCGGCCTTCCCAGGCACCAAAACCCAGTTCCATCAGGCGTGGATCCAGATCCAAAGACAAGGCATGGCGCGTGGCCAGTTCCTGCGCGAAGTCACTGCAGCGGCTCAAGGGTGAGCTGACGATGTGGTCCCAGGGGTGGGCATCGCCCACGGCGGTGCGCATCTGCGTCCAACCCTTGTCGCTTAAGGGATCGTCGATCTGGCCGCGATAACGACTGCCGCCGACGGGTTCGCCGTGACGCAGGAGATCGAGGGTGGTGATTACCGATGTGGTCATGCTTAAGCTCCGCAAAGTGTGTGTGGAGTGCGGCGCCTTGCCGCCGCTTTTATATTATGGCTCTTAGGTAGGGCACTAGACACTAGCTGGCTCTTAGGTAGGGCACTACACATTGACAACGGGAGCAAGTCCCCGCACTCCAACAGGGAGCTTGCACCCGTACTCCAGCAAGCGGAGCGGTTGGTGGCAGGGGATTTTGAATGTCGTCACGCGGTTGCACCGGAGACACCCGCCTCGCTGAAGCTGGCCATATTGTTATGCAGCGCCACGGCCAAACGCAACAGCGGTAGTGCGACAGCGGCCCCGCTGGCCTCGCCCAGACGCATGCCCAGATTCAACAACGGGCGCGCATCAAGCTGGGCCAGCACTGTGGCATGCCCTGCCTCGGCCGACTGATGCGCGTAAAAGAACCAGGCGGATGCCGCAGGTGCAAGGCGTGTGGCCAGTAATGCCGCGACGCTGCTGATGAACCCATCCACCAGCACCGGCACGCCGAGCTGGGCGCAACGCAGGTAGGCGCCGGTGAGGGCGGCGATCTCCAGGCCACCGAGACAGCGCAGGATGGCCACGGCATCGCGCAATGCCGGCGCGTGCAGGGCCAAGGCCTGTTCCACCACTCGCGACTTGCGCAGCACGCCTGGATCGTCGAGCCCGGTGCCGCGACCCACCAGTTCCGTGGCCGGCCGGCGCAAGAGGGCGCAGGCCAGGGCGCTGGCGGAGGTGGTGTTGCCGATGCCCATGTCACCGCCGATGAACAGCTGCATGTCGTCGACGCGCGCGCGTTCCGCCGCGGCCTTGCCGGCGTTGAGGGCCAGTGTCATCTGTGTCTGCGTCATGGCGGGCGCGCGGCAGAAGTTGGCCGTGCCCGGTGCGATGCCGCAGTGGATCACGCCGGGCAGTTCGCCGGGATCGGTCACAGTGCCGACATTCACGACTTCGAGACCGGCACCGATGCTGCGCGCCAGCACATTGATGGCCGCGCCGCCGCGCGCGAAGTTGCGCAGCATCTCCACGGTAACGGACTGGGGGAAGGCCGACACTCCTTCTGCGGCCACGCCGTGATCGCCGGCGAACACGGTGATGCGTACGCGCTCGAGCTGCGGCCGCTCACAACCCTGCAGCGCGGCCAGGCGTACGGCGATGTCCTCCAGGGCACCGAGGGAGCCGGGCGGTTTGGTCAGTTGCGCTTGGCGTGCCAATGCCGCCTGTTGCTGTGCGGCATCGGCGGACTTGCTCGGTTGTGTCAACCACGCGAGGGGCATGCTTACGCTCCTTTTAATAGGTGGGGCAGGCCGGCCAGCATGAAGGTGACGCGGTCGCAGAGTGCGGCCAGTTCCTGGTGCAGACGTCCGGCCTCGTCGCAGTAGCGGCGCGTCTGGGCGCCCAGGGGTACGACGCCGAGACCGACTTCGTTGCTCACCAGGATGATGTGACCGGG
>JANNJF010000006.1:0-3086 GCA_031405715.1 Gammaproteobacteria bacterium
TGGTGGCGCTGACAGGAGTAAGCGTTCCCATGGTGCCACTGCTTAGGCTGAACGTAACGCGGGTACCATCTGGCACGTTATTGCCATTCACTGTCAAAACGGTCGCCGACAACGCAGTGGTTCCGGACGTCAGAATAGTAGCTGGCGTTGTCACCAGCGCGACTGTCGCTGCGGGTGAAACACTAGGATTATTGATCGCCGCGCTGTTGTTAGGGCTGTCGCTAGCGCCACATCCTGCCAAAATCGCCAGGAAGCCGGCCATCATAATTAATCGGATTTTGTGTTCCATGTGCATCCCCCTTTCCCCTTCTTCGAATTTTGAATTTCGGAATTGCTTGCATACTGTGCCATAGTAAACTGCTGAGCAGCTGACATTTGACGCGTGTAGGATACTGACGCTAACGAAGATCTGCAATATCAATTTGACACTCTTTTCCGTCGCCTTTTTTTGCTCGGCATATTTTAAGTTTTATCGCCAAATTAAATTATGACAAATTGAATATTTTCAAAAGAATAAATCACTTTCCCCCCGACACTAAACGTAGTACGCCGTCACGGACAACCATTGCCCCGATGATGAACAGTAAATGGTGTTGACTTTTATCCCAGTTGCCGGAAATACACTTTCTCCGTCTCCAGCATTCGGATCCATCCCGGCCATCGGCTAATCGTTGCCCCACGCTAGTGGCACCCTACATTGCGCCACCTCCTAAGCCATGCCGTCGTCCGCTTCTCCGTCATACCCGCCGCCACGGTCCAGCCCCTTGGCAAGAGGATAGTCCGCACCTGCTTGACCGCGCCACGCAGGTTGGCGGACAGCATGTCGAGCAGGGCGCGCTGGGGTCGTTTAGAGTATCGAGAAGATGAGAGACATCCGTGGAGGGGTCATCACAATTCCCGGGGCACGAGCCTTGCTGGACGTTACTCACATTTTTTGAGTGCGGCGGCAAGCCGTCGCTTCAGTGGTGTAGTGCCCTACCTACATAAGCATTATTACATGCGGGAGCAAGCTCCCGCACTCCTCACACACGCGCTAACGCACGCCAGGCTCCGCCAGCAAGACCTCGATCTGACGCTCGGTTTCCCGATACCCGCCCTCACCAATGCGGGTGTAACGCAGCACGCCGCGCCTGTCGATGAGATACAGGGCCGGCCAGTAACGGTTGGCGTAGCGGTTCCAGTTGCCAAAATCGTTGTCGATCACCACCGGATAAGTGATCCCGTGTTGTTTCAGGTACGCGCCTACCTTGTCCACGTCGTACTCATGCTTGAATTCCGGCGTATGCACCGCGATCACCGCCAATCCCCGCGACGCGTAATCCCGATACCATTGTTTGACGTAGGGCTCCACATTGCGGCAGTTCCAGCAGCCATAGGTCCAGAATTCCACCAGGGTCACCTGCCCGCCGAAATCTTTGGCCGGTGGCTGGGGGGTGTTGAGCCAGACCTTGCCATGCACCTCCGGCGCGGGCGCGCCGACAGAGGCGGCCTGCGCTGGAAACGCGTCCAGAGACAGCAACACACCCAGCAACGCGACAAGCACGCCGGGCAAACTCCCCACAGGCCCTTGCCACCCCGGCAGGGGGCGCCCTGCGCGGCAAAAATTCAGCCTATGGGCGAGACGGTGAAATACGCAAGCCGATTGACTCAGAACAGCTCTAGCGGGTGTTGTCATGGATCAACCTCCGGTGCGCCGGGGCACCGATCGTGCTGGCGGCCCACGGGTATCGAGGCCGTGGAGTTCACCAACAATACTAGGCCGCAGGCATCACGCAATTATCACGGGTTGCACGCGTCAGCGGCGCACTGGGGCAGCTTGGGTCAAAAACCGATCCAGCTGATTGGCAAAGGCCCGGCGGTCACTCTGGTTGAGCGTCGGTGGACCCCCCGTTGCCACCCCGCTGTGGCGCAGCTCCCCCATGAAATTTCGCAAGGCCAGGCGTTCCTTGATGTTGTCTTTGGTGTAAATCTCGCCGCGCGGATTAAGCGCATGGGCGCCGCGTTCGACGACATCCGCCGCCAGGGGAATGTCCGCGGTGATGACCAGATCGCCGGGTTGCACCTGCTGGGTGATGCGCTGGTCCGCTACGTCGAACCCGGCGGCGACCTGCAGGGTCTTGATAAACGGCGAACGCGGGGTGTGCAAGGGCTGGTTGGCCACCAGGGTCAGGGTGATCTGCGCCCGTTCTGCGGCGCGATACAGGATGTCCTTGATCACGGCGGGACAGGCATCGGCGTCTACCCAGATTTGCATCGTGTTACCCCTGGATAACGGCAACACCAAACAGATAGGGATGCAAGACTAGCAACACCCCATACACCAACAGACCCGCCGCCACGGTCACGCCATCCTTGACGAGGGGATAGACCTTCTCCTGCTTGACCGCACCGCGCAGGTTGGCGGACACCATGTCGAACAGGGCGTAGGCGCCGAAACTGCCAAAGAGCAGCAGCGAGGCACGATCGCCATTGGCCAACAGATGGCCCACCGACCAGAGCGTCACTCCCCATAACATGGGATGACGGGTGAAACGCTTGATGTTCGACGGCATGTTGGCCGCCGCCAGCAACACAAAGACCGGCAGCAGCAAGACCAGCGCCGCATACCGACCCCACACCGGGGGTTGCCACAGCGGTTGAAAATCCGCCATGACTTTTCCGACGGCTATCAGCACCAGCCCCACCAGGGACAGCAACGAGAACAAACCTTTGTAAGCGCCGGGGCCAAGGCGCTCCATGGCCGCTCGGCGCACGGGAACAAGGCTCGGCAGCAGATGTACGCCGATAAAAATAACGATGCCGAGGATCAGCAGGTTCATGGCGCCCCTCTTCGTTGGCTATTTAAGTATGGGCGGGTAGCACAGGCCCGTTTCATGGGCCTGCAAATATACCTGGGGTCGTTCCCGATCTCTACTGCACAGACGCCGGCGGAGTGCGGCGGCTTGCCGCCGCTTTTAATATAGCTCTTAGGCAGGGCACTCAACATTAACAGCGGGAGCGAGTTCCCGCACTCCAAAAAAAGATGACCGCGGGCTGACGCAAACAGCGGCCATCGTTGTTATGTATTGCGCCCATAGACATTCTCG
>JANNJF010000007.1:0-2847 GCA_031405715.1 Gammaproteobacteria bacterium
CAGCGAATAGGCCACGACGAACACACCAAAGCCGGCCATATACAGCGCCGTGAGGCGTTGCGCCAACCATTCCCCCAGACCGCTGCGGGCGCTGCCGGTACTGCGCCTCACAGGAACCACCCCAGGCCGACAAGCACGCCGGTGATGGCGGTCCCCACCAGCACCAGCCAGGCGCTCAGGCGCGCGCTACTGCGGGTAATGCCGATATCGATGTCCAACAACAAATGCCGGATGCCGGCGAAAAAGTGATGGGCAAACGCCGCCGCCAGCAACAGCAGCAGCACGCGTACGGATATCAGCGACAGCCCATCGACCACCGCCTGGAAGTCAGCGGCGCTTTGCAGCGAGCGTTGCAAGGCCCACAAGGCCAACGGCAGGAAGAGCACCAGGGCCACGCCGGACACCCGATGCAGGATAGAGACGACGCCGGCCACTGGCAGGCGGATCAGGAACAGGTTGAGATAGACCGGTCGCTTTTTGTTATTGGCCATAGTCAGGAGTTTAGTCCGTTAAACGACGCGTGCGCGATTCAGTTTGCCGTCCGTGTGCGGGGAATGCAACTGCTTATACCAGTGTAGCGCCGGCACGACCTGGCCCTTAGCTTCGGCAGGACTCCAACCTTGCGCTCCTGGCCGGTCATCTACCCTTCTGCCCCCGTACAACAGCGAGCGGCAAGAACAATCGCTGCGGCGAGTTGGGCAAGGCAATGAACCCGTGGTGCCGATAGATCTCGACCGCCTTCTCATCCTTGGCATCGACCAACAAGGCGTAAGCACCAATTCCCGTGTGAGCGCCGCGGTGAAGCGCGTCTGCCAAGAGCGCTCCGCCGAGCCCTTGCCCACGGAATGCCCGATCGACGGCTAAGCGACCCATCAGTACCGTGGGTACCGATGGATAACGCGGCAACTTTTTTTGGATCTCAGGCGACAAGTCCGTGAGAAGTACACTGGCTGCCGCTAAAGTGTAGTAGCCCGCGACGCGCTGCTCCTCCGTGAGCGCAACGTAACAGGCCGTTACCCGGCGACGTATGTCATGCGTGACCTGCGTGTGGAAATAGCGGTCGAGCAGTTCCGAACCGCTGGTAAAAGCGCCGCGGTCATGCGCGTCCGTTAATGGCGCGACGCAGTACGGCGCATGACTCACTCAGGACGCAGCAGTTTTGGACGCCGCGCGAACGCCCGTTTCAACGCCGGTGCCATCGCCGGAGGCGCCAGCAATGCGCGCGCGAAGGACTCCTGGTCCGACTGCGACAACTGTATAACGTGTGCCTCCTCGATAGCGCGTTGCGCGGCATCCTGCACCGCGTTTATGACGAAGTCTGTCACCGTGCGGCCCTGCAGCTGGGCAGCGCGTTTGAGCTTTTTCTGCAAATCAACGCTGATGCGTGCTTCCAAACGAGCGGTGGTGGCCATAGACAAAGGATCCGGTAACTGTTTAGATATAGATGTACGGCAGATTGCCGTACAAATCAAGGTATGGGATAAACCGGGGCAGGGGATCGCATAAAGGGGCGCTACCCAATGGCACTGCCTATCCGCTGCAGCGTCAAATTTTGTGGATTATGCCCAGAGGGCACGCGAGGCGCGATAGCGCCGAATCCACCAGGGCGGCCACCTCGCTTTAAGGTACTTTTCACCCTGGCCATGGCTGCCGGAATCGGCCTATCGGTTGATGTTTTTTCAATCCTGGATTCCGGCTTTCGCCGGAATGACGACGTAATCAGAGGCTTTTTCCTTAAGGTAGTGCCATTGGGTAGAGCTGTTTGCAATCTTACTCCGCCACTACCTCCTTCAAATCAGCACGGATATCGGAGGAAATCATCTCTTCTCGGATGACCACGAAGTCGTCGGAGTCATCATGAAGCCCATGTGCAGCGATAACCTTGATACCGCTATCCAGTACAAAGCAGAGGCCAACTTCATTGGGAAGTTCAGCCATCTGCGCGCTTCCAGCGCGCCTCACTAAGATTGCTACACGAGCTACCCTGCGACCAACTGTGCTGTGCCAAATGCTATCGGCGTACTTCGGATCATCCGCCACGACTGGGTATAGCTCTTTGTCAGCTGACATTGGCTCAGGCTGTAGCGCTCGCCCTGTTTCATCTTGTTCAATCCAGACTACCACGGAGTTTAACGATGGATCACTTGCGAGGCCAATCACTTGCCCGGTATCGAACGTTATCGCGAGAGGTCCGGAAGTCAGCAAGAAAACATCGTGACTTGCGACAATACATTTGACCACTGCCTCCTTGGGTGGCCACCAGCTATAACGTGTCATCGTGACTATGCGATGTCCAACCAAGGTGCCCAAAATTTTGGCCGATCCCATTGGTGTAACTATCAGTCACTGCTGAGCTTGTACTGATCATCACCTTACCTTCCATTCTTTTGGGCCGCTTGGATGAGTAGGTCTATCATTCGCAGATTATTCTGTGAAGGGGACAAACGACTCACTCCAAGGGGGTCTGCAATAACAATCCTCCCTTCACTGCCAATCAGGAACTGAAGATCGTTAACACGGACGTTGTTTTCTACCAGCGTTGCGCGAATCGACTAAAAGGTCAGCGATACTTCGTTCGTTGAGATACGGAGATTCACCAACAATGCGGACGCGACCATCCTGAAGTTTAACAACTTCCTTAGAGCCCTGAATATATCGATCGTATATTAGAGCAGGTTGCCCGTTTACACTAACTGGACCGCGTGCATTAACGGTTGGCAGCCCCAACTCATCTAGCTGTCACAGGTATCCGAGTTCTTCATTCAAAAGTGCTGGGTTCTTGCCAGCCCGGAGCACACCGATCGCCTGCGTATCTCCGTAGGCACATCTTTGTTACCTCCACGACCG
>JANNJF010000008.1:0-2877 GCA_031405715.1 Gammaproteobacteria bacterium
GAGACCGCCCGGTTCCAGGGCTCAATTCGCGACCAGGGTGGGTCGGGCGGTCTCTCCCCGAAGTGCGCGGGGGAGAGGGAACGTGTTCAGAGGTTCCCTAAGGGCCGGCATTTGCCCTGAGCGGTGCTAAATGCGAGAATATTTTTCGATTTTACAAGTCCGGGTCCCATGAAACTCCTTTTCGATTTCTTTCCGCTGCTGTTGTTCTTCGCCGCTTTCAAGCTGGCGGGCATCTATGTGGCGACGGCCGTGGCCATTGTCGCCTCCTTCCTGCAGGTTGGCGGCTACTGGTGGAAAAAACGCCGCTTCGAAACCATGCACCTCATCACCCTGGCGGTGATCGCCGTGTTCGGCGGCCTGACCCTGGTGCTGCACAACGACACCTTCATCAAGTGGAAACCGACAATACTCTACTGGGTCTTCGCCACCCTCATCCTCGGCAGCCAGTATATCGGCAGCAAAACCGCCATGGAACGCGTGCTCGGCGGCCAGCTGCCATTACCCGCCGCGGTATGGAGCCGGTTCAACTTCAACTGGGGGATATTCTTTCTCGTTATGGGTGCGTTGAATGTGTATGTCGCCTTCTACTTCGGGCTCGAGCACGACACCGCCTGGCGCCAGGAGATGTGGGTAAACTTCAAGGTATTCGGCTCCCTGGCCCTCACTTTTGTGTTCACCCTGGCGCACATTCCCTTCCTGTCCAAATATCTTGACACGCAAACCGGCAAGGACGTCTCCTGATGTACTACGCCATCAGCGGCCGTGACGTCGCGGACAGTCTTGCGCGCCGCCAGGCGGCACGACCCGCACACATCAAGCGACTGGAACTGCTCAAAAACCAGGGACGCCTGTTGCTCGCCGGCCCGTATCCGGCCATTGACGCCGAAGACCCGGGCGCCGCGGGCTACAGTGGCAGCCTGATCGTCGCCGAGTTCGATTCCCTGGACGATGCCCGCGCCTGGGCCGACAGCGACCCGTACGTCGCGGCCGGCATCTACGCCGAGGTCAGCGTCAAACCGTTTCGCAAGGTGCTGCCGTGAATGCGCGCGTTGCCATGATTGAAGAACGCCTGCGCAGCACCTTCGCGCCCCTGAGCCTCGACGTGGTCGATGAGAGCGCGCAACACGCCGGACATGCCGGCGCCAAAAGCGGTGGCGGTCATTACGCCCTGACCATCGTGGCCGCACAGTTCGCCGGCCACAGCCCGGTGCAGCGGCACCGCATGATCTACGAGGCCCTGGGCGACGCCATGCGCAAGGAGATACACGCCCTCAGCATCCGCGCCTACACGCCGGACGAGCTTTAATACCAACAACCTATACCAACAACCTGTCACCATAACAACGAGGACCCCCCATGAACTACACCCGCTCACTGTTACCGATGCTGCTTATCAGCCTCGGCCTCGCCATTACGGCTTGCGGCGGCAACGGCACGGACAAAAGCAAGATCCTGAGCACCATCAATGGTGACGTGATCACGCAGAACGATTACGACGACTATCTCAAGTCACGTCAGACGCAGCAGGCACCGATCGCCGACAAGGAAAAGGAAAAGACGGTGGTGATGGAGGAAATGATCACGCGCGCATTGCTGGTGCAGAATGCACGCAAGCATAAGCTCGACAAGGACCCGGAGGCATACTTCCAGATCAAACGTCAGACCGAGAACATCCTGGCGCGCGCCATGCTGAGACAGTATCTCAAGGACAATCCGATCTCCGATGAAGAAGTGAAGCAGCGCTTTGAGAAAGAAGTGGAAAAGACCCACAAATTCGAATACCGCGCGCGCCACATCCTGGTGAAAACCAAGGAAGAGGCGGACGACATCATGAAGAAACTCGGCGTGGCGAATTTCGCCGCCTTGGCCAAACAGAAATCCGTCGACGTGCGTTCCGGCAAGGAAGGTGGTGACCTCGGCTGGTTCAACGAAGGCGCCATGGTACCGGAATTCTTCACCGCGGCCAGCCAGCTGAAGAAAGGTGAAATCACCAAGGAGCCGGTAAAGACCGAATTCGGCTGGCACATCATCAAGCTCGAGGACACCCGCCCGTTCAAGGCTCCGGAATTCGAACAGGTCAAGGCCAACGTGCGCCAACTGGTACAGCAGGAAAAAATCGACAACATGGTGAAAGACCTGAAGGCCAAGGCGAAGATCACCAACGCCGATTGATCACGCCGTCGCCATCGGCGCCCTGGGCGGGCATTCACGCCCGCCCAGGGCGCCAGTGTTTCACCCATTGTTCCCTTGCGAAGCCGGCCTGCATAGCGCCACAACAACAGGCCCGGCGACGTACTCTCTAGTCGCTTCCCAATGATCACACTACCCGCCATACGACATCTTGCGCAGGCCTTAGGGCTGACGCTCATGCTGTTGCCGCACGTGTCTGCTGCAGCGGATGCACTGCCAGCGGTAGGCGCGAGGCCGGTGGAGTTTGCCGCCAACCTGCGCAACGGCGACCGCATCGGCAAGATCCGCATTCTCGGGCTGCTGCAGCTTCCGTCGTTCAGCGTGAATAATCTACGTTTCGCCGAGTTCTCGGATCTGGCATGGGACGACGTCGATGGGATACTGTATGCGCAGTCCGATCAGGGCGGCCTGTTCTGGCTGCAACCGGTATTCACGAATTCCTATCTGACCGATATAAAGCTCATCAAGGCGCTGCCGTTGCGCGAGCCGGACAGCGGCAAGGCGGTGCGCTGGACACGCACCGACGCCGAAGGCATGGATATCATCAACGGGCGTAACGGCCGTAAAAGCGATGCCGAGCTGGTGATCAGCTTCGAGCGCGAACCGCGCATCCTGCGTTATCGCACCGACGGCACGGTCATCCGCCAATACGCACTGCCGAAGCCCTTGGATGCTGTCAAAAACTAC
>JANNJF010000009.1:0-1418 GCA_031405715.1 Gammaproteobacteria bacterium
TGGGGGCCGCCGGGCACGGGCAAGACGACCCTCGCACGCCTCATCGCCGGCAACAAAGGCGCGCACTTTATCAGCCTGTCGGCGGTGTTCTCCGGTGTAAAGGAGATCCGCGCAGCGGTGGAAGAGGCCAAAAAGCTTCGCCAGGAACTGGGGGTTTCCACCGTGCTGTTCGTGGACGAGGTGCACCGTTTCAACAAGGCGCAGCAGGACGGATTTTTGCCCTACGTGGAAGACGGCACACTGACCTTCATCGGCGCCACCACCGAGAACCCATCGTTTGAACTGAACAAGGCGCTGTTGTCCCGCGCCCGGGTGTATGTGCTCAAGAGCCTGCAGCCCGTGGATATCCGCCAAGTCATTGACCGCGCACTGACGGATGGTGAGCGTGGCCTGGCTGCGCTCAATCTGGTTTTCCCCGAGGCCCTGCGCGATCTGCTGGCGACGGCCGCCGATGGCGATGCACGCCGAGCCCTCAACCTGCTGGAACTCGCCGCGGATCTGGCGGAGGAACAGGACGGACGCGCCGTGATAACGGAGTCGATTGTACAGGACCTCATCACCGGCGGCGTGCGGCGTTTCGACAAGGGCGGTGAGGTGTTTTATGACCAGATCTCCGCGCTGCATAAATCCGTGCGCGGTTCTTCCCCCGATGCGACACTCTACTGGTTCGCACGTATGCTGGATGGCGGTTGTGATCCTTTATATATCGCGCGGCGCGTGGTGCGCATGGCGAGTGAAGACATCGGCAACGCCGACCCGCGCGGCCTGCAGCTGGCGCTGAGTGCCTGGGACGTGCAGGAGCGCCTGGGCAGTCCGGAAGGGGAACTGGCCATCGCCCAGGCCCTGGTGTATCTGGCGTGCGCGGCCAAGAGCAATGCGGTCTACACCGCCTTCGGCGCGGCACGCGAGGAGGTGCGCAGCAGCGGCTCCCTCGAGGTGCCGGTGCATCTGCGTAATGCGCCGACCAAGCTCATGAAGGAGCTGGGTTACGGCAAGGCCTATCGTTACGCCCACGACGAACCCGAGGGTTACGCCGCTGGCGAGACTTATTTTCCGGATGAGTTGGGCGAGCGGCAGTATTATCATCCGGTGTTGCGTGGCCTGGAGCAAAAAATCGCCGAGAAGCTGGCGCACCTGCGCGCGCTGGATAAGAAGGTTAAAAGTTAGTGGTGGCCTGGAACTGCCATACATGCATCGGTAGGGTGGGCATTGCCCACCTGCACACTCGCCCGAAGTCGCGCATGGTGGGCGATGCCCACCCTACGTTTAATTAAGTACTACCAAGGAGGAGACGGACAGCGTGAATCAAGTCATCGCCATCGCCCTCGGCGGCGCCGTCGGCAGCGTGCTGCGCTACTGGATGTCCACCGGTGTGTATAGTCTGCTGGGGCGGGCATTTCCCTTCTCCCCTCGGGAGA
>JANNJF010000010.1:0-6287 GCA_031405715.1 Gammaproteobacteria bacterium
CATAGGCCGCACGTAGGCTGTTTTCAACAGCCTGCTATGGCATGGGTACATGCGGCACGCTATGTGCATGGACATCAACGTCAACGTGCTTGTCAGTGTGTTGATTTCTTGCTGTCAATAGGGGGAAAACCATAACATGGCGCCTGGATTAACGGGCATCCCTGTGCTAATTGGTTACTGTCCGGCTGGGATGCCACACACTGCACGTCCCGGCGCCGTGCCCGTCACTATAATTATTTGCGCCGCTCGAAATTCCAAGGGGAAATAGATGAAACATCTTTTGATGGGCTTGCTGCTATTGAGCAGCGTGCCGGCGTCGTTTTGCGCGCAGGCGGAAGACCCCGGGTTCCCGGGCCGCAAGGTGTTCTACGACGCGCCAGTGATGGAGCTGGCGGAGCTGAACAAAAAGATTGACGACGTCGTGGTCGTCGACGTGCGCTCCAAGTTTGAGTTTGACACCCTGCAGATCAAGGACGCGACGAACATGCCCCTCGCCGACCGCGCCTTCGGCACTAAGCTCAAAGCCCTCAGAAAGACCACCGACAAACCCATCGTTTTCTACTGCAACGGCCGCTCGTGCCAGAAATCCTACGAAGCGGTGATGAAGGCCAGAACCTACCGGGTCGCTAACGTCTACGCCTACGATGCGGGTATTTTCGAGTGGGCCAAGGCCTATCCGCAACGTGCCGTGCTGTTGGGTAAGAGCCCGGTATCACCCGGCAACCTCATCGATGACGCCAAATTTCAGGCTCATCTGCTGGCGCCCAACGACTTCATCACCATGGTCGGCCCAACAAGTCTGGTGCTCGACGTGCGCGACACCTTTCAGCGCGCCGACATGGTCACATTTTCGCAACCTGTGGCCCGTCTCGGGCTGGATAACCGTGTGCAGCTGAGTCAGCATATCGAACGCGCCAAGAAGGAAAAGAAAACCCTGATGGTCTTCGATGCGGTCGGTCACCAGGTGCGCTGGCTCCAGTACTACCTGGAAAGCGAAGGCCTCAAGGATTATTACTTCATGAAGGGCGGGTCCGATGCCTACATGAAGCGCACGGCAAAATAGCACGCAGCAGGCGCCGGTCGGCGGAGGTCGCGGCCGGCCGGCGCCAACCGTCCCGGCCGCACGTCACTCCCCACCCCCCTAAAGCACACTACTCTACGACCGGCCCAAGACCCGGCACTGCGTTTTTTTCCATTACCGGCGCACGCACGTTTGAGGATATGATCACGCCCGGGGAGACACCGGCATTTCGGAGTAGGGGCGGGCTAGTTGATAAAAATAAATCGTGATCATCAGATGGGGCGCTGTGCCTGGTGGATACCACGCACGTTGGTCGTATTACTTTTTCTGTACGCCACCGCCGCCCCGGCAGATCCAGACGTGTCTGACGACGCCTATCTGACCGGCTATCTGAGCGCCCTGCTGGAGCGGCAGTTGCTGTGGAGGCCCGACAGTTTCCGCGTCGAGACCCATGCCGGTATCGCCACCGTCACCCTGTTCACGGACCAACCGGATCGTGTGCGCGCAACGGAAAACACCTTGGCCGGGGTCAAGGGCCTGCGTGGCATCCAGGTGCGCACGCAATCATCCGGCACTGTCGGAGCCCCGCCCTACTCCTTGCAACATCCGATTGGCGATCTATTTCCGTCGCTGCTGGCCGATCCGAAGGCACTGCAAAGCTCCCTCGCCTTTGCGCGCGTAGACGCGGACACCGCCAGCATCAATGCGGCCCTGGTCGCTATCGGTGGAGATTTCGGCTTCTACCGGCAGCGTGGCAAACCCGACGGCTACGAGTGGCAGCTGGGAATTTTTGCCGGGGTTTTTTCCCAGTTCAATCTGGACGCACCTTCGAAAGACCTGATCAACACGGATTACCTCATCGGCTTTCCCCTGACGTTCCGGCACAACACCTTCTCCGGCAGGCTGCGCATCTCTCATCAAAGCTCCCACCTGGGGGATGAATCCATCCTGCGCGGCACGGCGCCGACGCGGGTCGACGTCGATTTTGAGGCGGTCGATCTGTTGCTGGCCAAAGACATCGGCAACTGGCGCGCCTACGCCGGCGGCGAATACATATTCCGGCGCACCCATATCGACCTGGATCGGTCGGCGCTGATAGCGGGCGTGGACTACCGGAGCCAAACCGACCTCCTATGGAACGCACGCCTGGTCGGTGGTGTGCACGCACGCTGGCTACAACAGCGCGACTGGGCCGCCGGCACCAGCCTGAAGATCGGCCTCGAATCCGGCCCACCACAACCGATGCGTCGCGGCTCCCGCCTTATGCTGGAGGCCTATAAAGGGTACGCCCCCTTCGGACAGTTCTTTGTCTATGACATTACCTATTACGGTTTGGGGTACTACGTCGATTTTTGATGGCCGTCCCCAGCGTAGATTCTGGCTCTTAGGGCGGGCACGCCACATTAATCGTTTTGAACCCATACATTTCGCACAACCACCGCGGACAGGACTCTTGGTGCGCAAGACACAGCCTACTCCGGAGGCAAGCGCTTGTTCCGAGGCTCTCTGCGTTGTTGGCGTAAAGTGTTCGCCACACGCAAAGGGTTTATGCCAGAATCGGCGGGGTGAAGCGGTGCAGCGGACCGCTTCGATTACCGACCCTGCTCGAGACCCGACTTTCCGGTAGATCCCATGAAGCCAGCCATCATCGCTCTGTCCCTGGTCGTCACCGTCTTGCTCGTGTACACGCTGTTGCGCCCGGGTGAAAAGCCTGTGGTACCGCCGCAGGTGGTGGCGCCTATCGAAAACCTGCCGTGGCAAATCGAGACACTGGCGGATGGCGGCTCGAAAGTATTCGGCCTGGTACTCGCCCGAAGCACCCTGGGCGAGGCGCGCCAGCGCTTTGGCAACGACATGGAGCTCGCGGTGATCGCGTCCCCGGGGGAGCCGGGCGCCCTGGAGGCGTACTACATTCACTTCACCGCCGGCGTGCTCGGCGGCAAGATGATCCTGGTCGCCATGCTGGACCAGGCCGGGGTGGAGCAGATGCGCAAACGCGCACTCAAGATCGAATTTATGGACAGCACCACCCGCAAGTTCATTCTGCACCCCGATGATTTAGCCCTCGCCTACCAAGCCCCCATCGGCAGCATTACCTTCATACCCGACGCCCATTTCGACGCCGACACCGCCGTCAAACGCTTTGGCGCGCCCGAGGTTCGCATCCGCAGCAGCGAGCAGGTGGAACACTTTCTGTACCCGCAAAAAGGCCTGGACTTGTTGCTCGACGCCCAGGGCAAGGAGGTATTGCAGTACATAGCACCCCGCCAATTCGCCCGCTTACGCGATCCCCTGGTAAAAAAGGCACTGCAGGAAGAGGTGCGCAGGCCCTGATTAGGGCTCTTAGGGCGGGCACGCGACACTGCTTAGGGCTTCTGTAAGGGTGGGCACGCGACACTAGCCCGCCCGCCGGGTGGAAAAAAGGCGGCGGCGGGCTTCCCCCCCCACCCGGCGGGCGGCCGAAACCGGCTGTACCGACCGCTTAAACCCCGCAGCACCCACCCCGTCGGCCCGTGTTCAGGGGCAGGCTGACAGTTCCCGCTGTCCCGGTGAATCACGGTCTAACCGTTTGATATTCCGATAAATGGATTAGCGTTTTATTGGTATTTGCAGGTATACTTTTTTTCAGCGAGGGGTCTGGGCAAAGCTGCCGGCACACCCCGCGGGTAATACGGCCCAACAAGAAAAGGGGATAGATCATGGAACAACTTGCGCTTAAGGATATCTTCGCGCGGATGCTGAGGCACAAAGGAGAAGGCTCGCAGAACGTCGAGCCCTCCACGGACGCCACCATCCTGGTCGTCGACGACTCACGCACCATAGTACATGCCTTTAAAACCATGCTGGAAGCCGTGGGCTATCAGACCCTGACGGCGTTAGATGGCCTGCAGGCGGTCGCCGCCGCCAAAACCCGCCTGCCTGACCTTATCCTGATGGATATTGTCATGCCGAACATGAATGGCTTCGAGGCCACCCGTATCCTGGCCCACGACGCTCGGACCTCCGCCATCCCCGTCATCATCGTTAGCGGCACTGATCAGGCCACAGACCGCGCATGGAGTGGACGCGTCGGCGCCAAGGGTTTTCTCGCCAAACCAGTACGCAAGGATTTACTCCTTTTCACCATCGACTCTGTGCTTACCCAATCCCGCCGTGCCAAGGCGCGGCAAGTTGCTGAACAGGCAGCCACGTCGAGGCTCAGCAACGTCTGACGCGGACGCGTACCCTATCAACAAATCGCACTCGCCTGTGCGGGAGATGTCGTCCCTGGGGTAGCCGTCGTTCCCTCGTCCGCTAGCGCCGCGCATCTCTCTCCTGAAAGGTCAGCAGTGATCGCCACCTAAGTGATCACGATCAATAACAACATTGTGCACCCAAGCGAGCTTGCGTCCCGCGGCAGCGAGCGCAAGGCGGCACTCCTTGCGCAACAAACGGATAGGCTCGCGTTAATACTGACCCCTTAGTCGTACCGGCTGGCAAAAAATGCCTCCACACTGACCCTTTTGATTTTCCGCGACGAACTGCTTATATAACGCGCCGAGTGGCACCTTATACGGTTCTAAATATTTGAGAAGCTTTTACAATGCCGGGTTCGTGCAGCGGACCAGGAAGGTCCATTAGAATTTAATTATTTTATGCCTCTGTTGGAGTCCCCGAAAAGCGCCGGTAATGTTCGCTTAATGGCATTCCGGTAGAGGGGCTACACAGAGCATTACGCCTACATTACACCATGGAGAATCTCATGAAAAGGAAGCAAGGTGGAAGCGAAGTTTCAGTCCGCGATTTATCTCAAAACCAATGGCTGGCGCGCATGGCCTGCGCTAGCCCGTATGAAAAAGAGTCACGCCGCTGCCCACGCAAGGCGATCGCCATGAATGTCAGCCTGAATCAATGCATGACCTGCTATGGCAGCGGCTCCATCCGCGATCTGAGCCTACACGGTGCGTTTGTCGAAATAACCCATCAAGGACTCATCCTCGGCATGGCTGTGCAGATTGGATTCCCCTTCCTGTTTGCCGGGCTGCCCATCGAACGGCGATTGTCGGCGCGCGTACTGCGCGCCGAGCCGGATGGCGTGGCGCTGCAGTTCAGCCAATACAATCCTGAGTTCTACTCCGACTTATTCAGTTTGCTCGGAGCAGATTTCAACGACTGAACGGTGAGCGGGCTGGATCCGTACTGTCCACGGATCCGACCCGCTGATCGGGTCTAGTCGCCCCGCATGCCCAACATGCGCCGCCCCGCTTTATTCAGGATCCGAAACGCATGGCCCGTTCACCCCGATATCGGCTATCGGGGCTGCCGCAGCATGTGCTGCACCGAGGCAGCCCCGGGCGCCCGCTGTTCGGCGGCGATCAGGATTATCGCTTTTTTCTCGATAGTCTCGCCGCCAACAGCCTACGTTACCATTGCGCGTTGCACGCCTATGTGCTGATGCCCGACCACGTACGCTTGCTATTGACCCCGGAAATTCCGGACGGCGTGGCGCGCCTCATGCAAGCCACCGGGCGGCAATGGTCGCACCACTATAAACAATCCGGCCGAGGTGCGGACCACCCCTGGGCCGGGCGCTACAAGTCGACGGTGCTCGAGGCACAAACCTGGCTGCTCACCTGTTATTGTTATATCGAACAAACCCCGCTGCATGCCGGCCTCGTCACCACGCCCGGCGAATACCCCTGGTCCAGTTACGCAGCGCATGCCCTGTGCCAGCCGGACCCGCTGATTCTCGACCACCCGGTTTACACCGCCCTCGCCACTGATACGCAGACGCGCTGCGCGGACTACCGGAAACGCTGCCTGTCGCCCGTGGATGAAACAACCCGCAGGATCATTGGTGACGCCACGAATGCCGGGTGGGCCTTGGGCAGCGAGCAATTCCAGAACGAGATCGAGAGATCCATCCATCGACGGGTACGACCATTGCCGCGCGGCGGCTACCGGGGCAAGTCGGGCGAGTAAACACGCGGCATGTCTATTGCCGTAGGGTGCGCCCTGCGCACCCTACCTACCACCCGGGCGAACCCTGACTCTGGGCAGATGCAGTCTACCAATGGGCCAGCAGACGCCCCTTCTCCACCTTGTTGTCGAACTTGGTCAGCGGGCGATTGCCCTTCTCGACGCACTCGCCGGTGGTAATATCGAACGCCCAGTGATGTTTGGGACAGGTGAGGCGCGTACCCTCCAAGGCCAGGTGCGGGATGTTGGTGACCTGGTGCGGGCAGCGGCTGTCATACACGCTGATGGCATCGCCCTCGCGATACAC
>JANNJF010000011.1:0-8598 GCA_031405715.1 Gammaproteobacteria bacterium
GCGTGTTCGGCGGGCGCATGAAGGAAAACGTGGAACGCTTAGGGGGAGTCGCCGTCATGGTGGAGGATGATTGGGGCAAGGCCGTGGACCCGAACAAAGTCGAGCATGCCCTCAAGGCGCACCGCGACGCCAAGCTCGTGGCCTTCGTGCATGCCGAGACCTCCACCGGCGTGTGCTCGGATGCCAAGACCCTGGTGGACATCGCGCACCAATACGATTGCCTGGCCATCGTGGATGCCGTGACTTCCCTCGGCGGCATTCCACTCAAGGTAGATGAATGGAACATCGACGCCATCTATTCCGGTTCGCAGAAATGCCTGTCCTGCACCCCCGGCTTGTCGCCGGTCAGTTTCAACCAGCGCGCCGTGGACAAAATCAAAAGCCGCAAGACCAAGGTCGCCAGCTGGTTCCTCGACCTGAATCTGGTCATGGGGTATTGGGGCAGCGGCGCCAAGCGCGCCTACCACCACACCGCGCCGATCAACGCGCTCTACGGTCTGCATGAATCCCTCGTCATGTTGCAGCAGGAAGGCCTGGAAGCCTCTTGGGCGCGGCACGCCAAAAACCACCGCGCCCTGCGCGCGGGTGTCGAGGCCATGGGGCTGGAATTTGTCGTGCAGGAGAGCGACCGGCTGCCGCAGCTGAATGCCATCAGCGTTCCGCGTGGCGTGGACGACGCTATCGTGCGCCAGCGGTTGCTGGCGGAATACAACCTGGAGATCGGGGCGGGCCTGGGCGCCCTCGCCGGCAAGATCTTCCGTGTCGGACTCATGGGCCATAGCAGCAATATTAAAAATGTGTTGCTGTGCCTGGGCGCGCTGGAGAAGGTATTGCTCGACATGCAGGCGCCGATCCAGCGCGGTGCGGTGGAGGCCGCGGCGCTGTGTGCCTGAACGGCGGTTGCGCCTTAGACATGCGGGGCCTATCGCTTGAGATTACCCCGCTTTGATCCCGCTCCCTCATTAGGTTCTGTGCGGGCTGGTGTAGGCGGGAGCGAGCTCCCGGTTAATGTGTAGTGCCCTACCTAAGAGCCATTATAGACAGCGGTGGCCAGCCACCACCCTCCACAGTCTCCGAGGCTAACCACGATGCTGGCAGACAGTGTGGTGCTCCTGCATTTTCTCTGGATCGTCTTCCTGATCGTCGGTGCCTGGCCGGGCTACTACCTGCGCTGGGTGAAATACCTGCACCTGGGGGCGCTGACGTTCTCACTCATGCTGCAGGGCTTCGGCTGGATCTGCCCGCTCACCTATCTGGAAGTCTGGCTGCGTCGGCAGCAAACACCCGCGAGCGGCTACCGCGGCGGCTTTATCCAGCACTATGTGGAAAGAATCGTCTACCTGGATGTGCCGCCGCGGGGTATCTTGCTTGGCACGCTGTTGGTCGTGGCCATCACTGTCTGGGTCTATGTCCGGCCAAGAAAAAAATAGACTGCACACCCAAGGGCCGGCGTGGATGACAGGCGCACCGCCGGACTGCTAGTATTCGAGCCCCGATGAACCACACACCTATCGTATCGGCCCGTGGCCTGAGCCGTCGCTATCCGCTGGGAAAGGCAACCGTAGCCGCCCTGACGGAGGCGGATCTGGACGTCCTGCAAACGGATTTTCTTGTCCTGCAGGGTCCGTCCGGCAGCGGCAAAACCACCCTGATCAATCTGCTTGGCCTGCTGGATAGTCCAGACACGGGCAGCATCCTGCTCGACGGCGTGAATGCCGCCAGCCTGAGTGACGATGCGCGCACCGACGCACGGCGCGACCGCTTTGGGTTTATCTTCCAGAATTTCAATCTGATCCCGGTGTTGACCACTGCGGAAAATGTCGCCTACCCCATGGTCCTGAAACACGCCACTGCCGACGCCATGCACAAGCGCGCCCAGGAATTGCTCGCCGCGGTGGGGCTGAGCGACAAGGCGGGGGTGCGCCCCGACCTGTTGTCCGGCGGCCAACGCCAGCGCGTCGCCATTGCCCGCGCCCTGGCCAACGCACCCGGCGTGATCTTCGCCGACGAGCCCACCGCAAACCTGGACACCCATACTGCCGACACCATCCTGGATCTCATGCAACAACTCAACCGCGAACGCGGCGTCGCCTTCGTCATTGCCACCCACGACCCGCGGGTCATAACGCGCGCCGGCCGGGTGGTCACCCTGCGCGACGGCAGGATCATGGAGACACCGACGTGAAGCACTGGGTCATCGCCTGGCGCAACGTGGTACGCAACCGGCGACGCAGCCTGTTGTCCGGCGGTATCGTGGTGTTCGGCTTCACCTCCTTCGCCCTGGCCGGTGGCTTCATGGCGCAGTCGTTTCACGGCCTGCGCGACAGCACCATACGCAGTGGACTCGGTCATCTGCAGTTTGCCCACCCCAGCACCTTCGACCAGAGCGAAGACGCCACCCTGGAACACGGCCTCACCAACACCGATGTCATCGGCGCCATCCTGGCCAAGGATCCTGCCGTTGCGGTGGTCATGCCGCGCATCGAATTTTTCGGACTGGTGACCGCCGGCGCGCGCTCTGTGCCGTTCATGGGGCTGGGTGTAGACCCGGCGGCGGAGGCCCTTGGCTCGGACATCCCCGCGAGTGTGGGCCAGGGCCGTTGGCTGACCTCGGGACAGCGCGAGGTGGTCCTCGGTCGCGGACTGGCGCAGCACTTGAACGCCAAGGTCGGCGATACCCTCACCCTCCTCGCGACCACGCCCGAGGGCGTACTGAATGCGATCGATGCCAACGTCGCCGGCATCGCCGATGTGCTGGTAAAAGAACTCAGTGACCGCTATCTCGCCACCACACTGCCCCTGGCGCAGGAACTACTGAACGTCTCGAATGTGGCGTCCAAGATCTCCGTCGGTCTGCACGAACCGGCCGACGAAACCAACAGCGGGCAACGTCTGTTGGCCAGGCTGCTGCCGCTGTCGTCCGACATCAGCGTCAAACGTTGGGACGAGCTCGCGGTTTTTTATGCTCAGGTGAAAATGCTGTACATCGGCATCTTCGGCTTCATGGGGGCGATACTGATGGTGGTGGTGTTTCTCGCCGCCATCAATACCACACTGATGACGGTGACCGAGCGCACGCGTGAAATCGGCACGCTGCGCGCCATGGGCGCACGCACCGACGTCGTGGTTAAGAACTTTGTCTCGGAGGCCATCCTGCTGGGGCTGGCGGCCAGTGGCGCGGGGGCCTTGCTGTCCATTGCCATCTCCCTCGCCCTCAACGCCACGGGTATCGTGTTGCCACCGCCACCCGGCTCGACCCATGGCTTTCCGATCCACATTCAGTTTTTCCCGGCGTCCTATCTCGCCGCCACCCTCGCCATGACCGTGACCCTGGCCGTGGCCGCGTATTTCCCGGCGCGGCGTGCGGCGCGCGCGCCCATCGTGACGTCCCTGGCCCATGTTTAAGTTCGTGCTACTGGCGATGTTACTGGCCGGCGCTGACGCCGACACGCACACGCCGGCACAAGCGGTGGACGCCCACGCGCTATTGGTGCGCGCGGACACACCCCGGCAACAGTACCTCAACGCCAAGGTCAGTGTCCGCGCCACCCTCGTCCGCGGCGACAAGCCGGAGACGGTGAGCGAACTAGAGCTATATATCGGCGATGAAGATCATCAGCTGGTGCTGTTCAAAGACAGTAAAGCGAAGGGACGGAAATTTCTCATGCGTGGCGACAAATCCTGGCTGCTGGTCCCCGGATCGAAACACCCCGTGGCCATCAGTGCCAACCAACGCATGCTGGGGAATATCTCCTTCGCCGATCTGGCGCGTATCAACCTCGCCACGGACTACACTGGCCGCGTGCGCCCCGATCTGCAGGCCTGCCCGACCCTTGATGGTCCTGGTTCCGCTGTGTGTCGCGTCGTGGACATCAGCGCCAACACACGCCGCGCGCCCTATGCCTCGGGCACGATATGGATAGACGGGCGTGGTTTGGTAATGCACACGGTGTTCGCCCTGGCCTCGGGCAAGCCGGCCCGGGCGGTGGATCATGCCTACGTGCAACAGGGGGTTGTGTGGATATTGAAACGGACGGTGATCAAGGATTTATTATCCGGCGAGAATTCCGCCACCACTGCCCTGGACTACGTAGATTACCAACCTGCCCACTTCACGCAGGACACCTTCGATCCGGACTATGCCCTGAACCATTGATAACCCGGATCCGCCGCTGACTCGGGCTACGGTTTCTTCTCGTCGTCGTTTTTGGTGATGACCACGTACTCACCCTCCAGGGCGCCACTAGCGCCCCCAGATTGCGCCTTGGCTCCGTGACCCGCGGCCTGGCGTCGCAGCTTGCGTCGCAACCACCAGAAGCGTACCGCCACCAGCAGCACGATGACACTGAACAAGGCAAGCAGCGCGGTAAAGAAGAAAAAGCCCACCACCGCCGCACCGATGATGAAGGGCAGCACTATCAGATAAGAAAGCCAGCCGCCGGTAGAGAACTGCCTGCCGCTGCTATTGATAAAAAAATGTCTTTGTCCGTTCATCGGGTATTTCCCAGAAAAGGCAGGCCTTCGCCCGGTTTGGATCGGTGCCGCTCGGTCAGCGCGGCGTGCGTGCGCGGCGCGCGGGTTGGTAAGCGGAAATATTCTTCACGATATGTTGATAAGGAATGTCCTGCAAAGTTCCGTACCGTTGCAGCGCAACCGCCACCAACGCATGAATATCGCTCACTCTATCACTCACCACGTTATCTGTCGAAACCAGTTCCTGCAGGCCCGCCAGTCCGCCATAAAGAATTTTCAGCTCCTTGCCGAAAGTGAGAAGCCCGGCGGTATCGGTCACCCCCAGGGCAAAACGCGCATTCTCCCGCAACAGCTGCGCCAGGGAGGCGCAATCGGCGGAGGCCGTCGATGAGTCGCAGGCCGCGCTGTCACGTTCTCCGACGCAATAACGCGTTGAATGGGCGCAGCCGTTGTGCGTGCTGATTATGGTCCTGGCAAAGGGGCAGAAAATGTTATCCATAGCCGGGAGTGTATGGCACGCCACTGACCGGGGCAACGCACTGCATAGACAGCGATGGAGATGAGACAGTGATTACTTCAATACATCGCTAAGCCACTTACCGATGTCCTTGATTTCCGCAGGCGCCACGGAATGCTCCATATTGTAGGCGTGCCATTGGATGTTCGCGCCACCGGCCGTCAGCAGATGATACGCGGATTCCCCCACGGCAAACGGCACGACACCATCGCTGGTGCCGTGGGCCATGAAGATGGAGACCTTGGCGTTGGCTGCATGCGCATCCTGCATGAGACTGCCGGCGTAGGGTACCGGCGCCGACAGACACATGATGCCCGCCAGCGGTTGTGGAAAACGTAACCCGGTATAGAGGGCGATGGCACCGCCCTGGGAAAACCCGGCCAGCACGATGCGGGTGCTCGGCATGCCGCGCGCGATCTGTTCCTCTACCAGGGTCCTGATGGCCACCTCGGATTCACGGATATGACTGACTTTCTGATTGAACCCGCTGTCGGTCATTTCGATGTCATACCAGGCGCGCATGATATAGCCGCCATTGATGGTCACTGGGCGATACGGCGCATGGGGAAATACAAAGCGCACCGCCAGACTCCGCGGCAGGCGCAACTCCGGCACGATGGGTTCGAAATCGCTGCCATCCGCACCCAGGCCATGCAGCCAGATCACGCAGGCCGTGGGGTTCGGCCCGGTCGCAAGCTCGATGGGCGGCGTGGCATCATTATTATTATCAGTGGTGTGCATATAGCGCTTCTTGGTTCACTCTTCGCCAGTATAGACGCAACCCGAGGTACAGGTTTCGCGTATGACGATCTTGGACAGTGCCGGCAGGCTGGGTTTCAATCGGGTCCAGATCCACGTGGCCAGGTTTTCGCTGGTGGGATTCTCCAGCCCGGGGATCTCATTCAGGTAGTGATGGTCCAGCTGTTCGTAGAGCGGCGCGAAGGCCCGGCCGATATCGGCGAAATCCATCACCCAGCCCTCGCGCCCGGTCAAAGGACCCTTTGCGTGGATCTCCACGCGAAACGAGTGGCCGTGCAGACGTCGGCATTTGTGTGACTCGGGAAGATTAGGCAGCCGATGTGCTGCCTCGATGCTGAATTGCTTGAATATTTCCACGCCCTACTCCACAAAATGACAGGGACCAAACGTCCCAACAGATCCATCAATGCGCCACACTACCCGCAGATACCGGCATCACGTTACATTATACGTTCTTGTCACCATTTGTCAGAAAAGGATACTGTGATCATGCCCACCTCCACGCCACCACTCATCCTGCCGCCGGAACTCTTGGAGAAATCCCTGGGCAACGCACCATGGCTGATCGTCGATCTGTGCAAACCCGACGTCTATAACCAAGCCCATGTGCCGGGGGCGGTCCATCTCGACTATGCCCAACTTGTCGGCGCGCGCCCGCCGGTCATGGGTCTGCTGCCGGACGCGGGTCACTTGTCCGCTGTGTTTTCCAAACTGGGGCTGACGCCGGACACCCACGTTGTCGCCTACGATGACGAAGGCGGCGGCCGCGCCTCCCGCTTGCTGTGGACCCTGGAGGTGGTGGGACATCGCCACACCTCCCTGCTCGACGGTGGACGGCCTGCATGGCTGGCGGAGCGCCGGCCCACGCAGGCGGGCCAGGAATCGCGTGCGGCCAGCCACTACTCCGTGACAGACCGGGGGACGGCCGTGACGGATATGGCCTATATCCGCGCCCATCTGGAGGATCCCGCCGTGGTACTGGTGGACACCCGCAGCCCCCTGGAGTACAGCGGTCAGAAACGCCTGGCGGAACGGGGTGGACATATCCCGGGGGCGGTAAATTTCGATTGGATTAATGCCATCGATCTGCAGAATAACCTGCGATTGAAACCGACGGATGAGCTGCAGCAGCAGTTAGCGGGGCTCGGCATTACGCAGGATAAGGAGGCCATTGTCTACTGCCAGACCCATCACCGCTCGGCGCACACCTATATTGTTCTGAAAAGTCTGGGATTTACCAAGATCAAGGGTTACCCAGGATCATGGTCTGAGTGGGGCAACCAGCGTGACACCCCGATCGAATAAACTGCCCCGCTAGACACACGCGGGCACAATCCATCCCTGGATCAGCCGACCGGTTGTCGAATGAACCCCCGGTCAACGGACGCCTTTATCCACGGCGCCCGGTACCCCCACACCCTGTTGCCACGTTCGGATTACAGATGGTCCGGTTCGTCACAAATATAACAATGCGCACCCCACCCGTCGCTTTTGGCCGGCACCGTTTGCTCCCGCAGGGAGTACACATCGCCGACATAAACCATGGCGGCCACTTCCTGCATGCCAGGATGGGCGCGCTCCTCTTCGCGGATGAGATTCCCGACCCTTGCTGCCAGTGACGACGTCAGATCTGATAGACATTTCATGCCACACCCCCTGGATCATCCCACCGATAACATCGCTTGCTATTTATGGAGCAAGGAACATGCCAGTTCCTGGTCGCCCGTTTTTCCCCGGATATTCCCTGTCAGACCTGCTTTTCCGCGCTGGCCTGGCGGACGACTGCCGGCGCAGGACGGCAACCGTGGCGACCTACAATATTCTATCGGCGCACCCCGCGTTGTTCTTGACCCCCCTGTATATTCCGCCGAAATGTCCCCATTAATAGGTAATCAAGGGGTATTTTTCTTACCCATGCTTTTTGAAAATCGCCATATCACCAACCACAAAAAGGGATATCGTCATGACAACGACATGGGTCTTAGTGGCCAACCACAGCAATGCACATCTGTTTGAAACCGAAGGCCCGGGGAAAGGCTTGAAGTATCTGCGCAACATTCCGCATCCCGAAGGACGGCTTAAAAGCGGGGATATCAACGCCGACAAACCCGGTCGCAGTCAGGACAGCATGAAGACCGGCGGCCGGCATGCCATGGCCAAGGAGCACGATCCTAAAGATCAGGGCGCACTGCGTTACGCCAAGCAACTGGCGCAGGTGATGGACGAAGGCCGCACCCAGAACCACTATGCCAAGGCGGTGCTGGTGGCGGATCCGCGCCTGCTGGGCCAACTGCGCGCAGCCCTCGAACCGCATACCGCGGCGCTGGTGACGGCCTCTTATGACAAGGATCTGGCCGGTCTCGACGAACAGGCGCTCACCCGGCAGTTGCAGGGTCTGCTCGAAGACTGACCTGAACCATCGGCTACGCAGAGCGCTATCTATTATTTAACAAATGGTTTTGTAGGGCGGGCATCGCCCACCACACGGGGCGTCGGTTAACTCTGCTGGTGGGCAGCGCCCACCCTACAAATGGCTGTGTTCATCTCCGGGTGAAGCGCAGGATCAACGGACCTGCAAAAATTGCTGCATCCGGCGCACACCCTCCTGCAACCTCTCCAGGGTGTTGGCGTAGGAAATCCGCACATGCCGCTGCGGCAGGAATTCGCCGAAATCCAGACCCGGTGTAATCGCCACACCCACCTGCTCCAGCAGCTCAAGACAGAATGCCTGGCTGTCGTCGGTAAAACGGCTGCAATCGGCATACAGATAAAACGCGCCCTGCGGTGTCAGCGGGATCACGAAACCCAATGCACGCAACGCCGGCAAGAGAAAATCGCGGCGCTCGCGG
>JANNJF010000012.1:0-2502 GCA_031405715.1 Gammaproteobacteria bacterium
GCCCGGCGAAGCGCATCTGCTGGTCGCTCAGGTCGCACAGCGCCAGCAGGGCGCGCCGCACTCCCGGTGGGTTGAGAAACGGCAATATCCCTTCCAGCACCAGCAGCAGAGCCACCGCCACAGCCATTTCCTGCCATCTCATGTCCGATTACGCACCCTGCTTGGAGTCCGGCATCACCGCCTACCGGTTCGGATTCTTAAAGTATTTGAAGAAATCGGCGCTGGGATCCACCACCAGGATATCTTCTTTATTATTGAAACTCTCTTTATACGCATTCAGACTGCGATACAGCGAATAGAATTCCGGATTGACGCTGTAGGCGCTGGCATAAATAGCGGTGGCGCGGGCATCGCCTTCGCCGCGCAGACGCTCCGCATCGCGATAGGCCTCCGCCAGGAGAATCTCTTTCTGCCGATCGGCGTTGGCGCGGATCTTTTCCGCGGTTTCCGCGCCTTGGGCACGCAGCTCTTTGGCGGTACGCGCGCGCTCCGCCTCCATCCTGCGGTAGACCGACTGACTCACCTCGTTCGGCAGATCCACGCGCTGGATGCGCACGTCCACCACCTCGATGCCGTATTCACTCGCCTCTTTGTCGGCATTCACACTGAGCAATTCCATGATCTTGCGGCGATCGCCGGAGATCACGTCGTGCACCGTGCGCTTGCCGAATTCGTCGCGCAGACCGCTGTTGATGACCTGGCCCAGGCGCTCGCGCGCCTTCATTTCATCACCGCCCACAGCCACATAGAATTTAAGCAGATCGATGATGCGCCACTTGACGTAGGAGTCCACCAACACGCTTTTCTTTTCTTTGGTCAGGAAAGGCTGCGGCTCGGCGTCCAGGGTCAGGATACGTGAATCGTAGAAACGCACGTCTTCCAGGAACGGGGTCTTCAGGTGCATGCCGGGTTTGGCATCCAGACGCACGACTTCGCCGAAGCGCACCACCACGGCCTTTTCGCGCTCGTCCACGGTATAGACCGTGGCGTTGATCACAATAACCACCAGCAGCAGCAATCCCGCTAACGCCATTAATTTAGTCTGATTCATTACTGAGCCCCCCGGCTGCGCGGAACATCGCGCGTGCGATCACGTCCTGTCTGCCCGATATCGCTCTGTTCCGGCGACGCCTGCAGCAGACCACTCACCGGACCCGTAGTGGCCGCCGCGGCGCCGGAAGGATTGATCAGCTTGTCCAACGGCAGATAGAGCATGTTGTTGCCACCCTTCTGATCCACATAGACCTTGGTGGTGTTGCGCAACACCTGCTCCATCGCCTCCAGATAGAGGCGTTCGCGCGTCACCCGCGGTGCCTTGGCGTATTCCCTGACCACCTGGCTGAAACGGCGCGCGTCACCCTCGGCGCGCGCGATGACGCTGGCCTTGTAGCCCTCCGCTTCTTGCACCATCCGCGCAGCACCGCCGCGGGCGCGGGGAATCAGGTCGTTGGAGTAGGCCTCGGCCTCGTTCTTCAGGCGCTGTTCGTCTTCCCGCGCCTTCACCGCGTCATCAAAGGCGGCCTTGACCTCTTCCGGCGGCAGGGCCTTCTGCATCTGCACCGTCACCACATGGATACCGGTTTTGTAACGGTCGAGTATTTCCTGCAGCAGTTTGCGCGTGTCCTGGGCGATGGCATCGCGTCCTTCGGTGATGACGAAATCAAGGGTGCTTTTGCCGACGATCTCGCGCACCGCGGATTCCGTGGCCTGCAGCACGGTTTCCTGCGGATCACGCACGTTGAACAAATAGGCGCCGGCATTCGTGACCTTGTATTGCACGGCGAATTCGATATCGATGATGTTTTCATCTTCCGTCAGCATCAATGCCTCTTTCGGCACTTTGATGGCACTGCCGCCGGACCGACCGCTGCTGCGGTAGCCGATCTCCAGGGTCGACACCTGCTCCACATTGACCTTTTCCACCGTCTCGATGGGGAACGGCCAGTGCCAATGCAGGCCGGCCGGGGTCATTTTAGTCTCATCGTAGTCGCCAAACTGCAGGATCACGCCGCGCTCCCCCTGCTGCACGACATAGAATCCACTGAGCAGCCACAGAACCAGGGCCACCACCACGACCAGGGCGATACCGTACCCGCCGACATTACTGCCGCCGCCGCCACTGGTGCGTTTACCACCGCCACCACCGCCACCGAACAGGCCCCGTAGCTTGTCCTGAATATTCTTTATTACCTGATCGAGGTCAGGCGGACCCTGATTCTTATTGCGCTGCCCCCAGGGGTCTTTACCCCCGGTGTTACCCGGTTCATTCCACGCCACGGTCTACTCCTAGTTGTCTATCGGTCACGCTAGCTGGACAAAAGTGGCCATTTTAGCAGGATAGGAAAAAACTTCACCTTGCACGCAACGTCATCACCGCCCGCCGCCCCTCATGTGCCGGTGGAAACAAACGGTTCGCTGTTATCCTCCAACAACTCAGCCTGGTCAAATTCTTCCAGCTGTAACAGCCAATTGAGGCCGGCGAGGTCCAGTTCGATCTCCATG
>JANNJF010000013.1:0-4509 GCA_031405715.1 Gammaproteobacteria bacterium
GATCTCGCGCCACAGCGCAGCGCTGCTGCTCAGCCTGGGGTTGGCGGGCTGTGCTGGCTGGTCGCAGGGTATTCCTGTTTCGTCCCACGAAAAAATCCGCATCGCCATCCTGGCGGTGGAGAATGTCGCGCAGATCGGCAAATTGACGGACATCGTCAGTCAGCCCGCGGCGTTACCCGAGGCAGGTGAGGAACAAGCTGTTATTCAGCGCCATCTGCGCCAAGTCACTGCGGACATGACCCGCCACGTCGAGGACAGATTATCTAGCAACCCGTGTTTCGTCGTGGTGCCGAACACCGAGGTCAGCGCTGCCCTGGACGTCTATGCGGCGCACTTGCCTCCGGATGGATTGAGCGATGAGGACCTGCGTTGGTTGGGAAGCGCGACCCAGGCCCAGGTGGTGTTGCACATCAAACTCTCGGGCTACGGCCAGATCAAACGAAAATGGCTGGTGTATCTGATCGGCTCGGGGGTGGTGGAGGGGGTGGTGCAGGGTGTTGTCGTCGGCAAGGCCGTCACCGGTTGGGCGGGTGTGGTGGTGGCAGTGGAGGAAATTGCCCAGGAAGTTATTACCTGGGGCGGCGGGGCCGCGCTGTTCAAGTCCTATTATTCCCCGGTAACGCTTGAGGGTCGATTAGTGAACGTCGTCGACGGCAAGGCCTTTTGGCACGACACGGCGTTTGTCAGTACCGACCGCAAAGCATTGAAGCGACTGTCCAAGGAAGAGAGTGCGCGCAAGGAAACCCAACTGGCGCTGACGGCGGCAAAGGCCGAAAAAGAAATGCTGGATGATCTGCTCAAGGCCGCCGGCTCGCAGCTACATCGGGATTGTCGTTGACGCAGCATCTTTCCTGGTTGTCATGGCGAACGCAGCGCAGCAATCCCCAGCTACTGGCAGACATCCTGGCTACGCCCATGCCCTTCATCATGCTGCAAAAAAAGGGCGCTCACCGAGCGCCCTTCTAGACTACGCTGCAGCGCGGTATTACGGCCGGATATACGACCAGCCAGCCCTCTGCTTCTTCATGATTTCGATCACGCCCGCCGGTACGTAGGCGACGCTGGCATGCATGTCCTTCTCGCTCAGCTTCTGGGCCTTCATCGTGTTCTGGCAGGCGCTGACGGCGACGCCGCCCAGGGTGGCCTCGTCCAGGCGGGGGCCGACTTCAGAGTCTTTCTTCAGCATACTGATGCCGGGGCCGAAAGCGACGATCTCGATGTCGACTTTGTCCTTACCGAGGTCATTCTGGATGTTCTTGGCGTTGTTGAGGGCCAGGTTCCATTTGGCGGGATCATTATCGCTCACCTGGATAACCACGCCTTGTTTGTCGGCGGCATGGGCCACGGGGGCGGCGGCGAAGCCGAGGGTCAGTAGCAGCAGCGCCAGCAGGCCGGCCTGTTTCAGGGGTTGGGTATGCATGTATGGATTCACTCCTCAGTTTGTTGGACGCGCCGTCAGTCCTGACGGCGCGTAAAGCTTGAACTAGTTGACGCGATTTGACAACTGGTGGGGAGATTCTGCGTGGCCGGGTAGTAGAAGCGGTGCCTCACCACTTGCACTGGGCGCCGGTGCGGATGGCGCTCAGCTCGATCTCGCGATGATACTGCTCGTCATCGCCTTTGGTAATTTCAAAGACATCCACGGCACAGTTATCGCGTCCGAGTGTATAGGTCGCTTCGTACTGATGGCCGTCGACCGGTCTGAAGGCGGTGGTGACATTGCAATTGCGCATTCCCACGGTCAGTTCAGCTGCCCACCAGTAGAAATCGAAGGTATAAGGCTGATCGGCCTTTATGACGACTTCCGTTATATCCTGGTCGGTATATTTTTCACCCAAGGGCATGTCGATGCGCTTGCGGTGGTGCTTCGGCGCGGGTCCGCTGAGGGTGGCGATCATCAGCCTCCTGGCCTTGCAGTTTTCATCCGTCAGGGCGTGCACAAAGACATCACCGGGTCCCGCTGTCTTGAGCGAGACCAATCGTAGCTTCGCCCGTGGCCCGTCGGTGGGTTCGACGTAGGGGTGGGCGCAGGCGGCGGTCAGGGTTAGGGTGAGTAGTAGAAGTGAAAGCGTTTTTATATGGGTTGTTGGCATAACACGGTCTTCCTGGTGTCCCGGTAGATAAGACATAACAAGGGCAGGTGGATACATTGACATAGTTTCGCGCGAAGCACCAAAGACTAATTCCGGGCCGCCAGATTGATAGGTAGGAACGGCCCTCTCAATGGCGCGGCTGTTAAGGCCTTCTGTTTTCCTTTCGTATGACCAGTTTCAGTCCGGACCAGACGTCATCCACCGCGCAGACTTTGATGTCCACCAGACCGAGGGGCAGGGCCACCGCGCGGATGACATCTTCCGTGATGTCGGTAGGGACTTTAGATGCCTTTTTTGGCCACGATACCCAGATCATGGCGTCGGGGCGCAGGGTTTTTAAGAACGACGACAACGCCTTGCTCAGCGTCGCGCGCTCGGTCGTGAACAAATGGACGATGTCGGTGGTGCGGGTGAGACGAGGCGCCAGGGTAACCCCGGCCGGTAGAGGGGCCACAAGTTGCAGGTAGTTTTTCGGGGCCCGGGACAAAAAGAGTTTGCAGCCTGGTTTGATGCCAAGTTTTTTTGCCAGCGGCGTTCCCGAATATCCGACCATGTATGGATTTACCTCCCAAGCCAATAGCGTTTCAGACGACGTTCACCCTCGCCCCGCACTGGCGGTGCGTCCATAGTGCCGCGCACGTCAGCGTGTACCTGCTCACGTGTGTTTATCCCACTGCCGGCGATTAATGGCATAGCCGGTGATCTTGCCGAGGAATGGGATGATCAACATGCCGGGCAGATCGCACACCAGCTTAGGCGCGTGAAAATCGCGGATGCCGATGGTCATGCCTACATGCCCCGCATCGGGCTGATCTTTATAAGTACCAAACACCCGGTCCCACAGGGACAGGTTGAAGCCGAAATTGCTGTTGGTCTCGTGATCCTCGATGGAGTGGTGCACGCGGTGCATGTCCGGGGTCACGACCAGGGCGCGCAGGCTGCGATCCAGCCAGCCGGGCAGGTGCACGTTGCTGTGATTGAACATGGCCATGGCATTCAGCAGCACCTCGAATACCACCACGGCCACCGCCGGCGGTCCGAGCAGGGCGATGACGGCGAGCTTGATGCCCATGGAAAGCAGGATCTCGATGGGATGAAAACGCGCGCCGGTGGTCACGTCGAAGTCGATATCCGCATGATGCACCCGATGCAGTCGCCAAAAACTCGGCACGGCATGAAACATCACGTGCTGCAGATAGATCACGAGATCCAGCAGCACCACCGATCCCAGGAAGGCCAGCCAGTGGGGGGCGGCAATGCGATTCAATATCCCCCAACCCTGTTGCTGGGCGAACACCGCAAAGGCCACCGCCGTCATGGGGATCAACAGACGCAGCAGCAGGCTGTTGAGAATGACAATGCCCAGATTGCTCAGCCAGCGCCGCGGTTTGGACGCCACCAGCACACGGCGCGGCGCCAGGATTTCCCATAGCGCCATCAGTAGCAGGATGCCGAAGAACACGCCTAAGCGGAGGGTGAGTTCATATTGCAGGATGTTGGCGGTCATTGTCTTTCGCGTGGGTCAGTGTCGAAGTTTAACGAGGCTGGGCGATTCAAGGCGACGCACGCCCGGCTCGCGGTGTCACGCCTGGTCGGGCAGGACGCATGCCGTTATAAAGCAACAGCAGCACACCAAGACTGATCGCCATATCCGCAGGATTGAAGATGCCAGTGCGCAGTCCCGCGATGCCCACATTGAGAAAATCCACCACCGCACCGTCGTGTAAGATCCGATCGAGCAGGTTGCTGAGACCGCCGCCGCAGATCAGCGACAACGCGACCAGTGTCCGCCTTGGCATCGCCGTGCTGAACAATAGGTACACCAGTAACAGACCCAGTATCCCGGCCGTCCCCGCGATGAAAATCAGCGACCGCCACGCGGCTGGCAGGGTGGCCCCCAGACTCAGGAACGCGCCTTTGTTTTCCGTATACTGCAGGCGCAGGGTGTCACCGGCCAGGGACACGACCTCGGTGCGGGAGAGGTGCGATTGGGCGAGGGACTTGGCGGTTTGATCGCAGCCGATGCAGAGGGTGAGGGTGAACAGGACCAGAAGTATTTTTGGCAATTTTGGCATGGATGAGTCCGATCATTAAGTGCTGTACTGCCGATGTTACCTTGCCAGCGCGAAAAAAGCTGCGTGAAACCAATGACGCTTACTTAAGGTCTTGCACCGGTAGGGTGGGCACCGCCCACCAGAGCTGTCTATGGATGCCTCGTGTGGTGGGCGGTGCCCACCCTACGGACTTACTTATCCGACCGCGAAATAGTGCCTAGTGTTTTTCTCCCTCTCCCTCTGGGAGAGGGCCGGGGTGAGGTAATAATCATGGCAAAGCCGGCCATCATCTAGCCCCGTCTTCTGCTCGCCGGCTCTTTAAGTAATTCAAACACATCACAGCGCAACGACTTGGCGATCTG
>JANNJF010000014.1:0-1624 GCA_031405715.1 Gammaproteobacteria bacterium
GGGTGCGGAGATGCTGTGTGCCGATCTGGAGCAGGTGCGCGCACGACGCTAGGGAACCTCTGAACAAGTGGCAGAGACTATCAGCTTACGTTCCCTCTCCCTTTGGGAGAGGGACAGGGTGAGGGAAAAGTCGCTGATTATCCCCCTCACCCTAACCCTCTCCCCCGAAGAGCGCGGGGGAGAGGGGACTTGTTCAGGCTGCTAGGGAACATTGTGCGATCGCGTTGGGTGGCGTTTCGCGCTGAGCGTCACGTGGAGTGCGGCGGCTTGCCGCCGCTTTCGCAAAACGGGAGCAAGCTCCCGCACCCCAGGTCAGCGGCCGAACAAACCCACCAGATGAGCACTCGCCATCATGATCGCCACCACTAACCAGAACAACAGCACCCGCCAGACCAGGGCCACGACCCGCCGTACATGTCCCGCGTCCGGCAATGTGGCCGGTGTCACCAGTCGGTTGCCGTAAACGTCTTCCGGCTCCGTGTCTTCGCAGGTTTCAAGATGCATGGCGCCGAGGCCCGACGCCAGCAGCGGACCGCTGTTGATATCCGACCACATGCCGGCGTGCCGGCGCCAGCAGTGCAGTGCATCTTCAAAGCTGCCCATGATGGCGTAACTCAGGGCAGTGAGTCGCGCCGGTATCCAGTTGAGCAGATCGTCCAGGCGCGCGGCCATCCAGCCGAACTCGGCAAAACGCTCCGTGCGGTGACCCCACAACCGGTCCTGCACCGCCACCATGCGCTGCAGCGCCGCGCCCACAGGGCCGAGCAACAGGAACCAGAACAGCGGTGAACTGACCAAAGTATTGGTCTGCTTGAGCACCGCCTCCAAGGTGGCGTGGGCGATGCCGGCCTCGCTCTGTTCCACCGACTCCTTGCCGGTCAGCCTCTGCAGGGTGGTTTGTGCCGTGGGCAGGTCGTTGTTTTCCAGGGCGCTGGCCACCCCCTCCGTGACACTGCTGATCCGATACAGATCGAGACAAAGATAAAGCAGGCCGACGTTGAAGATAAACTCCAGCAGGCCGGAGATCTGACCTAGCAGATACCAGGCCAGGAATATGCCGACGAGGACCGGCACGGTCGCGAGAAATACCGCGCTCATTCCCTGAACGCGGGTGCCGGCATTGAAGCGCTGCTCGATGGACTCCGCCCAATCGCTGTAGGACTCCCAGACTTTCAACGAACCGCGATCCGGCACCAACCGGTCCAGCAGGATCGCGAGCAATATGGTAACGAGGGTAAGTGTCATGATGTATCCGGAGGAAGATGGGCTCAATATTAATTAATGTACCGGCATGCAATGCCTTAGTCTAAACCAAGCGGATGGCGTAAAGCGCTACCGTGCCCGTGCCAAATCTCAACGCCATTTTTGACCGTCTCGTCGTACAAAGTCATGGCATCTCGAACGTGAAGGTACGCAAACCAGGAGTGATCCTGAACTTTCGACATCGGCGTTGCCTCGGGACAATGGCCCAGCCGCAGCTTACAAGCCCCACGACTGAGGAACGACCACCCGTCCACGCGGAGGTCTTCCGCGAAGCCGAGCTTCTCCAAATAGAACTTCCTCGAAGCGGCTAGATCATTAACCGCCAGCACAAAGGTTGACGCGAGAATCTCAGACATGCGGC
>JANNJF010000015.1:0-13754 GCA_031405715.1 Gammaproteobacteria bacterium
GGCGTCGCGCTGGTTTTCCTCGCCGGGCTGACAGCGGCTTTCGTGGATTTCCGCGGATTCGTGCCGGCGTGGCTCGGCCATTGGCTGGCCGCGATGCAGTTCACCCCTTCGCTCCTCGCCCTCGGCACCCTCTCCCTAAGGGAGAGGGGACGTAGCCTGATAGTTTTTGCCACTTGTTCGGAGGTTCCTTGGGTGTCAGGGGAGTCGGGGGAGTCAACCCGATCCTTATTCCTCTTGGCGCCGTACTTTTATGGCCAGTATCTGTTATTGTTTCCTCCTCTGTCGGTGTACGATAGGTGACGCGGCACAACCCGGCGTTGGTTGCTGATCAGGTTCGTGCAGACAGTGTCGCTATTGGGAGGGAAAGGATGAGGCGCAGCACTCAATGGCTTCGCATCAGTTACTGGGTTGGTGCGGTAGCGGATGGCATAGCAGCCATCGTCATGCTCAGCCAAGCCATCTTGGCCCATGAAAGCCCTCTAACTCACTACACGCCGCAGGAACCATATCGATATGCAATGGGTCTTGCCGGATCTCTCATGCTAGGCTGGACCTTCCTGCTGCTATGGGCCAATCGGAAACCACATGAGCGGCGTGGTGTACTGATGATTACGAACCTGGTCATTTCTGGATTGATCGGTAGCGGCATCTATGCGATGTATAGCAACTTCGCCCCATCCTCATCGATATTACCGGTGCTGGCGTTTCAGATTGTTCTGATCGTTCTATTCACCTATAGCTATATGGTCGCTGGCAGTGACCTTGCGGTACTCCGGGACTCGGCAGGTGTCCAACAAGACGTTCCTGCGGACTCGCCAAACGCCCGCCGCTGAGCTTTACGTTAAGCCTACCGCCCGGACGGGCTTCAACTTCGAACCTTGACGGTACAAAGATGATGAAAGCGATCATTCAAAGCAAGTACGGCCCGCCCGGCGATGTTCTAGAGCTCAGAGACATCGACCAGCCGGTGGCCGGGGATGGCGAAGTGCTGGTGCGAGTGCGAGCCGAAATATAGGACACCCATCTATTTCATCACCGTATAACGCAGATCGAGTACATCGTGCCGTGACTAACTCATTCCATTTGATGGGTGTCCTAAAATAGTGGCCGCTTACCGAAGCTTCAGCCATTGTCCAAAGTAATCAAAAAACAGGCAGTAGAAAAAGATAGGCAGCGGCAGGCCCAGCAGGGTGCCGACCAGGTACTCCCGGAACTTGATGCCGGACATGGCGAGGGCGTAGTTCAGCGGGGGCGCGGTTTGGAAGAGGGTGCGTGCGAACACGACGCTGCGTATCGGGTGCGCATCCAGATGGCGCAGGATGCGCGCGATGATCGGTTTGTCCAGTTGACGCAGCGCATCGCCGCCGACAAAGCGGATGACGAGGAAGGTCATCGAGCAGGAGACGATGGCCGCAATGTAGGTGGCAAGCCCGCCCATGGTGCGCCCCAGGGCCAGCACCGCTGCCGCCAGAAATATCCAGCCCGGAATCTGGATAAAGTTGCCCAGCGAGAACAGCAGGATGAAGATCAGCAGCCCGCCCAGTTGGTGTTCAACGATCTGCTGTCGCAGAAATTCGAGATTGAAGTGGTTCCGCAGTCCGGACAGCTCGAACACGGCGAACAATAGGCCTAGAAACAAGACGACGGCGAGCAGTCGCTGATACTTTTCCATACGATCTCCGCGGCTAATCGGCTTATATCGAACCCGCTTGTACTACCAAAGGGAAATATAGGGGAAATATAGGACACCCATCTATTATATAACCATAATAATGCAAATCTTGTGCATTGTGCGGTGACTTATTCATTCCATTTGATGGGTGTCCTGAAATACTGCTATTACAAAGTGACGGAGGGATTGAAACTTAATCCCTCCGTCACTTTTACGGTTACTCCCGCTGTTGTCTTGCCCCGATCAGTCGGTGATTATTCGGTTGTCAGGGGAAATCGGTGTATCTTGGAGCAAGATTTCCGCTACTCATTCATAAGGAGGTGTCCTCATGCTAAAACAAATACTGCTCTCGTTGCTGATTCTTCCGTCCATCGTCGCCTGCGACAAGCAGCAACCGGTTACACCTGCGGTGCCCGCTGCACCCACTGCGTCGCAGTCTTCCGCGCCAACCTCCACTCCCATGCTGCAATCGGTCGCGCCATCTCCCGCTCCCACGCCGCCTCCGGCTGCACCAACCTCCACACCCGCGCCCACTAAAAAAGCGGCGCCGACAGCGCCCGTGGCCGGAGGGGGTGATCTTGCCAAGGGCGAAGCCGTGTACAAGCAGGCCTGTTCGGTGTGCCATGCCGCGGGCGTGGCGGGTGCGCCCAAGTTGAGCGACAAGGCTAATTGGCAACCGCGCATCGCGCAAGGGAAGGCAGTGCTCTACGGACACGCGATCAAGGGCTTTACCGGCTCCATAGGCATGATGCCGGCCAAGGGTGGAAACTCCAGCCTGAGCGACGATGACGTCATGGCTGCGGTCGACTACATGGTGGCGCAGGGGAAGTGATTGCCTAGCTAAAGGAGGTTGGAGTCAATTTCCCTGCCATTGGGGGACAGTAGCGTTAAATTGCGGGAGGTTCATACTCGATCGTCGCGGATAATGCTGATCAGAAGACAGGAGTATCCCATGTCCAGAAAAGCCATCGCCACGCCACTGTATATTCTGCTGTGCCACTTTCGCATTATCCGGGCGGGAAATATTGGGGAAATATGGGAAATATTTGTGCAAATATTTGGACACCCATCTATTTCATCATCGTATAACGCAGATCGAGCGCATCGTGCCATGACTAACTCATTCCATATTGATGGGTCCATTTGATGGGTGTCCTGAAATATCTTCTGAAATATCTTCCTGAAATATCTTCCTGAAATATCTTTGGAAATATCCTGAAATACCCCACATAAGGTAGTTCCATTCCCCTCCATTTCCTTTTATTCTTGCTCATTTATTTCGCAAGCGATGGTCACAATTTCGTGTGCTGCGCGTCTATACAGTGGACGCCGTGCAGCCAGAACAGGAGAAAACGTGAATACATCGCCCGATATTTTCAATCAGTACCGCGGCAGGCTCCTCGGGATCGCTTACCGCATGCTCGGGTCGCGTGCGGACGCCGAGGACATCCTGCAGGACGCTTACGTCCGTTGGCATCAGTCAGAGGTCACGGAACTGCGCAACCCGGAAGCATGGCTGGTCACGGTGGTGACGCGGCTGAGCATCGATCGGTTCCGCGCGGCGAAAAAGGAGAGGGAGAGTTATGTCGGTCAATGGATTCCGGAGCCATGGGTAACGGAGCATGCACCTTCTGCTGAACATTCCATCGAGTTGGCCGGTGATATCTCCATCGCGTTCTTGATGGTGCTCGAACGCCTTGCGCCCGATGAGCGCGCGGCGTTTCTGCTGCACGAAGTCTTCGACTTCGGCTATGCGGAAATCGCGCAAATGCTGGGAAAAAACCAGGATTCATGTCGGCAGATGGTGCACCGCGCCAGGCAACGGGTGCGGCGGGAGCGTCCCCGTTTCGAGGTGAACCGCGAGGCTCATATTCTTCTGCTCGAAAAATTCATCAGCGCTGCCCGCACCGGGGATCGCGAGCAATTGCTGACGCTGTTCGCCGCGGACATACGCCTTACGGGAGACGGCGGCGGCAAGGTGCCGTCGGTGCTGAAAGTATTGCAGGGTCCGGAGAGGGTGTTGCAACTTTATCTTGCGATCAAACGCAGTTTCTCGGAACGTATGACCTTCCTGATTGCAGAAATAAACGGCGTCGCGGGAATTCTCCGATATATCGATGGCCAATTGGACTCCGCGACGTCGGTCCTCACCGACGGCAAGCACATCCTGGAAGTTTATGTCGTTCGCAATCCGGACAAGCTCCGGCTGATCGAACAGCGCTCGATCCAGATGGAATAAGGCTGCTGTCACAAATCAGGTGCCAGTTACGTCTTATGGGCATACCGGGGCATTCCGCTCACCGGCATCTACCATTAGTGGAGCTTGACTATGGAACAGCACATCGATTTCGCCACCATCGCTGAGGAAGGCACCCAGGCCATGCTCGGCCTTGAAACCTATGTTCGTCGATCGGGACTCGAACACAGCCTCCTGGAACTTGTGAAAACACGTGTCTCGCAGATCAACGGCTGCGCGTACTGCATAGACATGCACACCAAGGATGCCAGGGTCGCCGGGGAGACGGAGCAGCGGCTCTACGCGCTGCAGGCCTGGCACGAAACGCCCTTTTTTTCCACCAGGGAGCGGGCGGCGTTGATCTGGACGGAAGTACTCGCGGATATCTCCAATAACAGAATTCCGCACGGCCTGCGCGAGGAAACGTTGCGCTCGTTCAGCGAAAAAGAATTGATTGATCTAACCCTCGCCATCGTCGCCATCAGCGGATGGAACAGGTTGGCCATTGCCTTTCGCGTGCCTCCCGGTAGCTACCAACCTAACCCGGGTTAACCAAAGTATCGAATCCAAAGAGGATGAAAGGAGGAGAAAATAATACGTACAGCCCCGCTTCCCGCGGGACTGTACGGACAGCTTGTGCTATTTAATTACCCGTCACGATGACACAGGTTTCGCCAAAGAAGGGGTAGAAACCTTTGGTGTGGTAGTCAACAGAAGCCACGGTGGTGATGTTGCCCGCTTTTTTCGCGGCGACAATAGAGGCATCGCCCTTGTTAATCAAACCAATTATGGTGCTTGCACAGGCGGTGCCAGTCTTGCTACCGGTGGCGCTGGTTGCAGAAATAGGACCTTTAACGTCAGTGATCAAACCCGTGCCAACCGGGGACATACCCGTCGCGCAGCCGGACAAAACAACGGCGGAAACAACAGTGATAAGGGCAATTTTCTTCAACATGAAATACTCCTTGGATTACAGTGTTAGTTAAAGAACCATATGCGTACTTTTTAAAGTAAGCGTCAATAACGCCCAACCCCAGAATATAAGCCGCCGCGTAGTATTCGTTAAAGCTAATTCAAATTCAATGGCCGCCGGCTGCCTAAATGCCACTATATAGCAAAAACAGAATTATTTTACTGCCACAGCATTTTTAAGGTAGGCCGATCATTCGGAGCGAGTTAAGAATCATTCGAGGCGGAGGGATTAAAAATTAAGCAGCTTGTAGGTTGCTCAAGATTTAATCCATCCGCCATTTTTCCGTTTTCGATAGTTCGCAGCGCCTGGCACATCTCAATAACACAGCGGGTCCGGTTAAAATATAGGACACCCATCTATTTCACCACCGTGTAAGGCAGATCTAGTCCATTGTGCGATGGCTAACTCATTCCATTTGATGGGTGTCCTAAAATACTCGAAGTGCCATGACGCTTGACTCTCCGTCCCATCGCCGACATTCTTGCCCCAGGGGTAATTGGTAGGAGGGGTGGAATGATCTGGCTCAAGGGTGAATTGAAGCGACTGCTGCAGAACGTGCGGGCGGGCGCGCGCATTGCGATGTTTCGTCGCGATGCCATCAACCGCATCCAGGTATCGGCAGATCAGCTGTTTTTCCTGGTGGTTCTGAATGTATTGATGGCGCTCGCATTGGCTTGGGTGGATGCCTTGCCCAGGCCGGAATTCAATACTTGGGGTTTCGCTAGTGAGGGGCTGGGTTTTGCCGCCTTGTTCGCCGTTGGTTATATCTTCGCGCGCCTGTTCCGGGACGAGGCGCTCCTTACCCGTTTTGTCGTCTACGCCTATAGCATTTCCCCCTGGTTTGCGCTGATAGGCTATGCCGTGAAAATGGGCTACGTCACCTGGGCGCAAGTGCCGTGGGCGGTCAGTGCCTTGTGGTGGACCTATCTTGTGTGGTTCTTCGCCGTCATCGGCTGGCTATTGGTGCGTCTGGCCGGTGCCCGTGACTGGCGCGTGGGCGCGACACTCGCCGGGTTTATCGTCATCAGCCTGGCGACCTCGACACTGCAGGTCGACCTCTTCTACGCGGGCGAGGACCCGGACGGAAGTCAGCAATACAAGCGCGTGAACGCGGAAGAGGTCTTCGATGCCCAGCCCGCGTTACTGCAAAGCGCAGCCCGTACCTTACGCGCCGGCCGCCCGGGCGTGCCGGCACTTTATTTTCTCGGCTTTGCCAGCTACGCCAGTCAAGATGTTTTCAAGAAGGAGGTGCTGTATGCCAGGAATCTACTCGATAACCGCTTCGGCACGCGGGGGCGCTCGCTGTTGATGATCAACCATGAAGACACGGCCAGCAACCTGCCGCTGGCCAGCAGTACGAATTTGCGCCGCATGCTCAAAATGATCGCTCACCGGATGAACGTCAAGGATGACGTCTTGTTTGTCTACCTCACCAGCCACGGCAGCGAGAAGCACGGGCTGGCGGCGCAGTTCTGGCCACTGTCGCTGAATGATATTCCTGCGGAGAAGCTCAAGGCCTACCTGGACGAGGCCGGCATCAAGTGGCGGGTGTTGCTGATATCGTCCTGTTACTCAGGTCACTTCGTCGATGTGCTGAAGAACGATTATACCCTGGTCATGACGGCTTCCGCCGCCGACAAACAGTCTTTCGGTTGTTCCAATACGCGCGACTTCACCTATTTCGGTGAGGCGGTGTTCAAGGACGCCTTGAACCGCCAACGCAGGTTTATCCCGGCGTTCCAGAGCGCGATCGCCGCCATTAACCAGCGCGAAGTCAGCGAGAAGTTAAGTCCATCATCCCCACAACTCTATGTTGGCCCCAAGATGGCCGCAAAACTCGCGGTCATCGAACGGGGCTTGGGTCCTGCGCCTGCGCGGTCTAAAACTGCGGGGACAGGTCAGGGTGTGCCACGAACGGCCGCCAAAGTAGTAGAAACCAGGCGTACAATACCCGCAATAACCGTATCAGACTGAACCTCCACCGGCTTAACGGGCACTCCATCAAAAAAGGTGACAGAGGGGAATGGCACTTACTTAAGCCAAAAATGTAGGGCGGGTTAGCGTAGTTTGCGTAACCCGCCAGGCGTTGCGAAGCAACACAAGACATTCTTTACGCTGTGCCCGCTGGCACATCCGGCGGGTTACGGCACCAATGACGTGCTTACCCGTCCTACATTGACTATGAAACCGCTTAAGTAAGCGCCATTCCCCCCTGTCACCTTTATCCATTTTCCAGATTGCTTCAACCCCAATCCAGCCGCTTGGTAAAGTTCGCCGTCTGCGGCCGTTCCTGATAGCCGAGGGAGGGATAGAAACCGCGCTTGTACGACTCGCGCTCACGCCCATTGAGCACACTGATGCGAAAACAGCGTTGTTTCACCGCCTCGCGTTCGATGGCGCCGATCAACGCCTTGCCCACCCCTTTGCTGCGCGCCTCTTCCACCACGAACACCTCGCTGATGAGCATCTCGCGTCCGGCGAACAACAGGTAGATCACCATCTGGCCGTGGATGTAACCCACCACCTCGCCGTCCATCTCCGCCACCAGCAGCAGGGCGCCGTCTTCGGTGATGAGTGTTTCCAGGCGTTGTTTGAGGGTGGTGCCGTCGGCCTGGAAGGCGGGGTTCCAACCGAGTTCGCGGTGCAGTTGCATCACGGCAGTGATGTCGCTGAGTTGTAGGGGGCGGATGGCGATGGGGTTGGGATTATCGGCCATGGGGGGCTCGGCTCTGTGTGTGTGCCGGTGGGCGGACCAGTCCGGCTTCCACTTCGTCGCGTTTTTTCTGGCCCACCAGTACTTTGATGAGTTCCAGGGCGAAGTCCATGGCGGTGCCGGGTCCGCGCGATGTCAGCACTTTGCCGTCGGTGACGACGCTGGCGTGTGGTTCAATCTGCAGGCCGTCTTGCGTGACATTTTCCAGGGTGCCGGGATAGGCAGTGGCGCGCTTGCCTTTTAATAGGCCGGCCACCGCCAGCACCTTGGGCGCGGCGCAGATAGCGGCGGTGTATTTTTGTGCGTGCGCCATGGTTTGTAGCAGTTGAATGATGCGCGGGTCTTTTTCCAGATGGGTAGCACCGGGCTGGCCGCCCGGTAGAACGACCATGTCGTAGTCACGCTTGAGCGCCTCGTCCAGGGTCTTGTCCGGCACAATCACGGTGCCGCGACTGCAAGTCACCGGTCCGGGCGCGAGGCCGGCGCTGACCACATCGATCTGCGCGCGCCGCAGCAGATCAATCAGCGTGACGGCCTCCAGTTCTTCGCAGCCTTGTGCTAGGGGGATAAGGACGCTTGCCATGGGGTAACCTCGGGGTGTGCCAGGTCGAGCATGCTGGAGAGGGGGATGAGTTTGATGTGGTGTTGCGCCAGCAGGGGCAGCCACTGTTCCAGCACCGCCAGTGTGGCGGGATGTGGATGGCCGATGCCGATGGCGGCGCCGTTCTTGTGTGCCACGCGAATTAAGATTTTCATTTGCTGCTCGATGGCGGCGACGTTCGGTTCGTTGTCGAGGAACACATCGCGGCTGAGCGCCGGCACACCCACGCTGTGCGCCGTGCTCGCGGCGACACTCTCCGGATTGGTGCGTGAGTCGATGAAAAACAACGAACCGCGTTGGTGGATGTCCCGCATCAACGCCGCCATGAACGGCGCGTCCGCCGTGAGGCGGCTGCCCATGTGATTGTTGATGCCCACCACGTGCGGTACGCTCGCCAGATCGTAATCCAGCATCTTGGCGAACTCCCGCTCGAACATGGAAGAATCCAGCGTGCCGGGGCCGGGCTCATCGGCGTTGAGGGATTCCATCGGCAGGTGCAGCAGGACTTCTTTGTTCAATCCAAACGCCGTATTGGCGATGTCCACGGCGTGGGTGGTGTGCGGTAGGATGGCGCAGGCCACCGGCCCAGGAAGGCGGGCGGCGCGGGTGTCCGCCACCCGGTTGTTGCCCAGATCATCGATAATCAGGGCGATGTAGGCGACGCGGGGAGGGTCTGCTGCCGACAGCGCGGCTGCCGACAGCAGATAGATAATGAATGCGGTGCCGAACGTGGCCCGTTTATGCATTAATTCTCCTGGCCCTTGAAGATCGTGATGCCCTTGAGCAGATTGAGCGCTTCCTGCAACTGGTAGTCTTCGCCATCGGTGTTGAGCTTGACGCCCTTCTGTTCCTTCTTGGGCTCGACGGCATCTTTGTGTTCCAGATGGCCCGCGAGGTCGGCCTCTTTCAGCGAGTCTATGCTGTCTTTGTCGCGCTTGGTCACCTTGGCCTCTTCGGTAATCACATCCGGCACGATGCCCGTGGCCTGGATCGAGCGGCCGCTGGGGGTGTAATAACGCGCGGTGGTGATCTTGAGGGCGGCACCGTTGCTCATGGGGATGATGGTCTGTACCGAGCCCTTGCCAAAGGTCTTGGTGCCCATGATGATGGCGCGTTTCTGATCCTGCAGGGCACCCGCCACGATCTCCGAGGCGGACGCCGAGCCACCGTTGACCAGCACCACCAATGGCGCGCCGGACAACAGATCCGTCGGGGTGGCATTGGAGCGGAGCTGTGAATCCGCGACGCGGCCTTCGGTGTAGACGATGAGTCCCTTGGTCAGAAAGGCATCGCTCACGGCGATGGCGGAATTGAGCACGCCGCCCGGGTTGTTGCGCAGATCCAGCACCAGGCCCTTAAGGTCGCCCTTGTTCTGCAATTTGAGCTTGGCCAGGCCGTCCTTCAGGCCGTCGCCGGTATTGGCCTGGAACTGGGTGATGCGTATGTAACCGAAGCCGTTTTCCAGCATGCGCAGCTTGACGCTCTGGATCTTGATGACCGAGCGGGTGAGGGTGAACTTGAGGGGCTTGGGGTTGCCTTCACGCACCACGGTGAGGGTGATGTCGCTGCCCGGTTTGCCGCGCATCATTTTCACCGCGTCGTTCAGGCTCATGCCTTTTACCGCCTTGTCATCCAGACGGATAATAAGGTCGCCGGTCTTGAGCCCGGCCTTGGCCGCCGGTGTGTCCTCGATGGGGGAGACGACTTTGACGAAGCCATCTTCCATGGTGACCTCGATACCGAGGCCGCCGAACTCACCCTCGGTGCCCACGCGCAGGTCCTTGAAGCCTTCCGGGTCGAGATAGCTGGAGTGCGGATCGAGGCCGGCGAGCATGCCCTGGACCGCGTCCTGCAGGAGTTTTTTGTCATCCACCGGCTCGACATAGTCGGCCTTGATGCGGCTGAAGACTTCCGTGAAGGTGCGCAGCTCGCCGATGGGCAGCGGGGCGTCGGCCGGCTCCGCCTGCTTGCTGGGCTCCCGGCCTTGGACGGCCCGTTCCAGGCTGATGCCTACGCCGACAAATATCCCCAGTAACAGGATCAGGACGTAACGGGTGATTGGCCTGGGTTTCAGGGAGGGTTGGGCGTGCTTCATGTTGGTAAAATCTCCAGATTGTGAGTTTTTTGGTGCCACTCGCCGGGCTAGGCGATGTGGCCCCACCCCGGCGCGACCACCGTGTCCTTGCTGACCTTCAGTCTAGCGTATTTTGCACCAGTCCAGCGGGTTGCGCGGTTCGCCGTCGTGACGTATTTCGAAATATAGCCCTGGTTCCGGTGGGCCGCCGGTGCTGCCGATGCTGGCGATGGTCTGGCCCGCATCCACCCAGTCGCCTGCCTCTTTGTACAGGCTCTGATTGTGGCCGTAAAGTGTCATATAGCCGTCGCCATGCTCCAGCACCATTAATAAACCAAAGCCGCGCAGCCAGTCGGCATAGGCCACCCGACCGCGGAACACCGAAACCACGCTGCGGCCCTCGGGCGCCGAGAGAAAGATGCCACGCCACTTGAGTTCGCCGGTGTTGCGCGGCGCGCCATAACGCGCCGAAATCGTGCCTTTGACCGGCAGGGGAAGCTTGCCCTTATTGTCCGTAAAGCGGCCGTCCAGGGACGGGAAGGGCTCATGGGACGCTCGATTTTCCCGATTTTCCCGATTCTTAGGAGGGGCCCGCAGCGTGCTGAGCTTGGGGGAGCGCAGCTCCTTGAGCAGGCGGACCAACCGCTGCTCGTCCCGTTGCAGACGGTCCTTTTCCTGAGACTGGTTTCGCACCCGCTGGTTCACCTGCGCCAGCAGTTGGCCACGTTTGCGGCGCGACGCCTCCAGGGTCTGCTTTTTCTTCAATTCCTCGGCGCGCAGTGTGCCGAGTTCCTCGCGATGGGTGTGGATCTCTTCTTGCAGCACCAGCAGGCGTCCGAGGGCCGTGCGCGCCGACTGAATGCGGGCGGCGCGCGCCTGCTGCAGGTAGCGATGATAGGTGAGGGTGCGACTCACATCGGCGGGGTTTTCCTGATTGAGGAATAACTTAAGGTTTTCCTGCTGCCCCAGGATGTAGGCGGCACGCGCCTCGTTTTCCAGGTGGCTGAGTTGGGTCTGGATCTGGCGGCGCTGCTGCGCGTCCTCTTTCTGCAGGTTGCCGAGGCGCGCGCTGGCGGTGCGCAGGCCGGCGTCCAGTTGTTTGAGATTCTGCATCAGGCCACCGATGTCACGTTCGGCATCACGCAATTCGTCCCGCAGGCTGTCGCGTTCGCCGCGGGATTCGTTCAGATCTTTTTCCAGGTTCTTGAGGAGGCCGCGCAGTTCCTGCAGTTGCTCGCCGGTGTCGCCGTTCTTGGCCATGGCCGGTGGGGGGAGGGCGGCGCCTAATAGCAGCAGCATGGCGAGCCCTGCGCCCCAGTGTGCTGGCTTGCCGCCCGTGTCCGACGTCATGTCCCAGCCCTGGCCGGTTGCGCTGGCAGCATGCGGCATTTGCCTAGGGAACCTAGGAACAAGTCCCCTCTCCCCCGTGAACTTCGGGGGAGAGGGTTAGGGCGAGGGGGTGATCATAGAATTTTCCCCTCACCCTGTCCCTCTCCGTGCGGGTTTTGCCTCCCCGAAGGGGGCAAGGGGAGAGGGAACCTTGCGTGATAGTTTCTGCCACTTGTTCAGAGGTTCCCTAGGTTTGATTTTCAGCGTCCAGTTCCACCAGGGGCCGTCCGCTCATCTCCGACGGAATGGGCAATCCCAGGAGATACAGCATGGTCGGTGCTACGTCCTCGAGGGAGCCGGTGGCGGCCACCTTGGCCGGGCGGCCGACATACAGAAATGGTACGGGGTTGGTGGTGTGCGCCGTGTGCGCCTGGGTGGTGTCGTTGTCGAACATCTGTTCGGCATTGCCATGGTCCGCGGTGATGAGCAGCTCGCCGCCCACTTTACGCAAGGCGTCGACGATGCGCTGGATGCATTGGTCCAGTGCCTCGATGGCGAGCACCGTGGCGTTGAAATCACCGGTGTGGCCGACCATATCGGCGTTGGCGAAGTTGCAGATGATGACGTCGTAGGTGCCGCCGTTGATTGCCTCGACGACTTTGTCGGTGACCTCCGGTGCATTCATCTCGGGCTTCAGATTATAGGTGGCCACGTCCGTGGGCGACGGCACCAGGATGCGGTCTTCGCCGTCGTAGGGGGTCTCCACCCCACCGTTGAAAAAGAAGGTGACGTGGGCGTATTTTTCGGTCTCGGCAATGCGCAGCTGGCGTTTGCCGAGGTTGGCCAGATGCGCGCCGAAGACATTGCGCAGACGTTCCGCCGGGAACGCCACGGGAATATGGAATTCCGATTGGTATTCCGTGAGGCTCACGAAGCGCCCGAGCTTCGGCCGGACCTCGCGCTCAAAGCCGTCGAAGTTGTCCTCGATAAACGGGCGCGTGATCTGGCGCGCGCGGTCGGAACGGAAGTTCATGAACAGCACCACGTCCCCGTCCTGGATGTGCACCGGCTCGCTGCCGGGTGGCACGATCACCGTCGCCTTAACGAATTCATCGTTTTCCTCCCGCGCGTAGGCGGCCTCCAGCGCCTCTTTGGCACTGGCGGCATAATAACGCGCCTTGCCCTGGGTGATGAGATCATAGGCGGCCTGGATGCGCGGCCAGCGATGGTCGCGGTCCATGGCGTAATAGCGGCCGATGATGGAGGCGAAGCGTCCGCCGCCCACGGCCTGGAATTTTTCCTCCATGGCCGCAAGCGAGGCGAGGGCACTTTGTGGTGGTGTATCGCGGCCATCCAGGAAGGCGTGCACATACACCCCTTTGGCGCCGCGCTTGACGGCCATTTCCACGATGGTGTGGATATGCTCTTCGTGACTGTGGACCCCGCCTGGGGACAAAAGCCCCAGCACGTGCACGGCCTTGCCCTGGTTGACCGCCAGGTCGATGGCGTCGGTCAAGGTCTTGTTGGTGAAAAACGTCCCGGAAGCGATGGCGCGGTTGATGCGGGTATATTCCTGATAGACTACACGCCCGGCGCCCAGATTCAGATGTCCCACCTCGGAATTGCCCATTTGGCGGGATGGCAGGCCGACGGCCGCCTCGGAGGCGCGAATCAGGGTATGGGGGTAATGGGCCCACAAATGATCCCAAGTAGGCTTTTTCGCGCTGAAAATCGCGTTATGTTCGGGATTTTCGCTGTATCCCCACCCATCCAGGACGAGTAGGAGCAGGGGTTTGGGGGCTGACATGCCGGGTCTTTTACCTGAAATGATTAATGGTCTTTCCAAATGGAGTGATATTGTATAATGTTTCCGACTCAAAGACAGCTACTGACCGCGATTAAGAACGTCCCACGTAAAGGAATACATTCATGAATCATTGCAAAGTTATGCCGGAGACTTTCGTGCCAGACACTTTCGAACGATACGAGGCAATTACTATGAGCGCGACTGCCGACAGCGGCGTTGTCCTGATCACGAACGAAGACGACATCTACAACGCGTCCCATTCCTTGAAGGCCATGGCGCACCCGTTGCGCCTGAAAATTCTCTGCCTGCTGGGGGCGACCACCGAGGTCAGCGTACAGGACATCGTCGA
>JANNJF010000016.1:0-5337 GCA_031405715.1 Gammaproteobacteria bacterium
GACTGGACCCGGGAGGACACCCCCGTCCGCTCCAGCCCGGCCTGCATGGCCAGGGCGTTCATCACCGTCGCCAGCATGCCCATGTAATCGGCGGTGGCGCGGTTCATGCCCGCCGCCGCCGGGGCCACACCGCGGAAGATATTGCCACCACCCACCACCAGGGCCAGTTGCACACCGGTGGCGATGATCTGCTGCAACTCCGCCACGATACGCGTCATCACTACGCGGTTGATGCCGTAGGCATCCTCGCCCATGAGGGCCTCGCCACTGAGCTTCAGCAGGATACGCCGATAGGCGGCCGTGCGCGGGCTACTCTGGGGTTTACCGGACAAGGATCAACCTCCCTTAATCTGCGCCATCACTTCACCGGCGAAATCGGTGGGCGGCCTTTCAATGCCCTCGCCCACTTCATAGCGGGCGAAACGCAGCACCGTGGCGCCGGCGGCCTGGAGCAGTTTTTCCACCGTGCTGTCAGGGTCCTTCACGAAGGGCTGACCCAGCAGGGTGATCTCGGCGAGAAATTTATTGATGCGTCCGACCACCATCTTCTCGATGATCTCCGCCGGCTTGCCGCTTTCCGCCGCCTGGGCGGAGAAGATCTCTTTCTCCTTGGCGATCAGTTCCGCCGGCACCTGCTCCTTGGACACACACTGTGGACGGCTGGCGGCGATATGCATGGCGATGTCCCGCGCCAACGCTTCGTCACCACCCTGCATCTCCACCAGCACGCCGATCTTGCGGCCGTGCACGTAACCGGCGATATGGCCTTTATCCGTGGCATAGCGTTCGAAGCGGCGCACGCCGATGTTCTCGCCCAGCTTGGACACCATGCCTTCGCGTGCCTGGGCAATGGTCTGGGTGGCACCCTTGGCGAGGGGCAGCGCATTCAGCGCATTCACGTCGGCGGGTTTATTGGCCGCCGCGCACGCGGCGACGGCCGTGGCAAAGGCCGCGAGCTCATCGCCCTTGGCCACGAAGTCGGTCTCCGAATTCACTTCCACCATGGCCGCCAGCTTGCGGTCCGGCCCGATGAACATACCGATGACACCTTCCGCGGCGGTGCGTCCGGATTTTTTCTCCACCTTGGCGCCGGCCTTCTTGCGCAACAAGTCGATGGCGGCGTCCATGTCACCGTTGGTTTCCGTCAACGCACCCTTGCACTCCATCATACCGAGGCCGGTACGCTCGCGTAGATCCTTAACCTGGCTTGCTGTAATCGTCATATCTATTCCCCATACGCTTAAAGCGACAGAATTCTCATCAAGAAAAAGGGGGCGAGGCCCCCTGTTTCTTTATTCGTCCTCGGACTGTTTGGTCTTGCCGGGAACGACCTTGGCCTTGGGCCGGGCCGCGGTGCGCGCCTCGGTTTTGGCCTTGGCGTCGGCGGCTTCGACTTCATCCTCCGTCGGCAGGGCGGCACTTACCGCCTTTTTCTTCGGCGCCACTTTGACCTTGGACGGCTCCTCGCTGACTTCGATGAACTCCTCGTCATCCGACGGCATCGGCGTGGTGGTCATGTTACGACCTTCCATGATGGCATCGGCGGCGGCGGCGGCGTACAGGCGGATGGCGCGGATGGCGTCGTCGTTGCCGGGGATCACGTAGTCCACGCCGTCCGGTTTGCAGTTGGAGTCGACCACGGCCACCACCGGGATATTCAGCTTGTTGGCCTCGGACACCGCGATGTACTCATAACCCACGTCGATGACGAACATGGCATCCGGCAGGCCCGGCATGTTCTTGATGCCGGACAGGCTGCGGTTGAGCTTCTCGCGCTCGCGTGACAGCAACAGAATTTCTTTCTTGTTGAGCTTGTTGATGCTGCCGTCCGCCTCCATGGCCTCGAGCAGCTTAAGGCGCTCGATGGATTTCTTGACGGTCTTGTAGTTGGTCAGCATGCCGCCGGTCCAGCGGTGGTCCACAAAGGGCATGCCGCAGCGCGTGGCTTCTTCGCGCACGATGTCGCCGGCCTGGCGCTTGGTGCCGACAAACAGGATGGTGCCCTTGTTCGACGCGAGCTTGCCGAGGAAATTCATCGCGTCGTTGAACAACGGCAGGGTTTTTTCCAGATTGATGATGTGCACTTTGTTGCGCTCGCCGAAAATATAGGAGCGCATCTTGGGGTGCCAGAAACGTGTCTGGTGGCCAAAGTGAACACCGGCCTCCAGCATTTGACGCATGGTAACATTGCTCATTCTAAATCTACTCCGAGGTTGGGTTATTCCGCCATGGACCCCAGACATCCACCCTATCCCCCGATCTCCCGGCCCATGTGGGTGGAGCGATCGGCGTTGAGAGCACCCGGATGCCTGTGACGGCCCATGTGAGAAGTTGGCCCCATGCCAGGTAACCTGCCATGGGTGCCGTTGTGTGGCCTTAAAACGGCCTTTAAAAACGCGCTTTTATACCACAGTGCGGGGCATGCGGCAATGGAGCTGGCCGCAAAAACCGCTGACGGGTGAGGGTAATGGGCCCGGGGCTTGCCCCAAGGGGTGCGAGGGGAAAGTCCCCGCGGGTGGATCACGCTTCGCACCACATAAACTAAGGTTTATCGAGGTGCGTCAACGGCTTGCAAATAAGGTAAAGTGTCGGTATGCAGACAGGAAAACCGGCCATGAAGCCACCCGCAGACTCCCCGTTCACCCCCAGGCGTGAGACAGATTCCACCATGTCCGTGACCATCAAGACCCCCGAAGAAATCGAAAAAATGCGTGTCGCCGGGCGCCTGGCCGCCGAGGTGCTGAAGATGATCGCGCCGCATGTGCAGCCCGGCGTGACCACCGGCGAATTGGACCGCATCTGCCACGACTACATCGTGAATGAGCAGCAGGCGATACCGGCGCCGCTGAATTACCGCGGGTTCCCCCGCTCCATCTGTACCTCGGTGAACCACCAGGTCTGCCATGGCATCCCCGGCGACAAGAAACTGAAAAAAGGTGATGTGGTGAACATCGACATCACCGTCATCAAGGACGGTTACCATGGCGATACCAGCAAGATGTATTTTGTCGGCGAACCGTCGATCCAGGCCCGGCGCCTGGCACGCATCAGCCACGAGTGCATGCTCAAGGGCATCGCACTCGTGCGGCCTGGCGTGCGCCTCGGCGATATCGGACATGTGATCCAGCAGCATGCGGAGAGCAACCACTGTTCGGTGGTGCGCGAATACTGCGGCCATGGCATTGGCCGCGAGTTTCACGAAGACCCGCAGGTGCTGCATTATGGCGTCCCCGGTACGGGCATGACCCTGACCACCGGCATGACCTTCACCATCGAACCCATGATCAATGCCGGCAGGAAAGAGGTCAAACTACTGCCGGACAACTGGACCGTGGTCACACGCGATCACAGTCTGTCGGCCCAGTGGGAACACACCATACTGATTACCGAAACCGGCCACGAGATCCTCACCCTGGTCCCGGGAGACGAACCCTGAGGCACGTCCAATCCTGGACACCACGCGCCCTCCCCGCCTGGCATTACCACCACCCCCCATGTCGCTGAATAAGACGCAGGTCTTCAATGCCAAGGAGTTCGACCAGGCGCTCGCCGAGCGGAGTGTCGCGGCAGGCCGCGCAACGCGCGCCGACGCCGCCACCCTGGCGCTGTTCCGCAATGCCCTGAAGTACGGCCGCAACACGCTGAAGGAGCATTATTTCCAGGGCACCAAGGCCCCGGAGATCATTGTTACACACGCCTGGCTGGTGGATCAGCTGCTCAAGCGCGCCTGGAATCATCACCGGCCGTTGCTGGATGAGCGTATAGACATCGCCCTGGTGGCCGTCGGCGGCTACGGTCGTGGCGAGCTCTATCCCGCCTCTGACGTGGACCTGATGCTGTTGCTGGCGAAAAATCAGCACGACGCCATACGCGATTTCGCCCAGGCCCTGTTGAATTTTTTCTGGGACATGGGGCTGGAGGTCGGCCACAGCGTGCGCTCGCTCAAGGATTGCGTAAACGAATCGAAAAAAGACATCACCGTGGCCACCAATCTGATGGAGGCGCGGCTACTGGTGGGGAACCCTCAGCTGTTCGCCGCCATGCAGAAAAAAACCCATGCCAGCAGCATCTGGCCGAGCAAGAAATTCTTTGCCGCCAAATGGCAGGAGCAGATCGAACGCCATCATCATTTCGATGACACCGCCTACAACCTCGAGCCCAATGTAAAAGAGGGCCCCGGTGGTCTGCGCGATATCCAGATGATCGCCTGGGTGACACAGCGTCACTTCCACGCCACCGCGCTGCACGACCTGGTGCAACTGGAGTTTCTGAGCGAGGCCGAATACCGCTCACTGGTGCGCGGGCACAACCTGTTGGCGCAGGTGCGCTGTGGCCTGCACTACCTGGCCGATCACCGGGAGGATCGCCTGTTGTTCGACTATCAGCGATCCCTCGCCAAGGTCATGCACTACCAGGACCGGCCCGGCAGCCTGGCGGTCGAGCAGTTCATGAAAAATTATTACCGGCATGTAAAAGAGCTTGGGCTGCTGAACGAAATCCTATTGCAGCACTTCCAGGAGGCACTGCTCGCACCGGGAAAATCCAAGGTCACGGCCATTAACCGGCGCTTCCAGGCACGCGACAATTTCCTCGAGGTCAGCCACAACCGGGTGTTCGAGCGCGCGCCGTACGCCATGCTGGAGATGTTTCTGGTCCTGCAGCAGCACCCGCGTCTCAAGGGCGTGCGTGCCCAGACCATCCGCCTGCTGCGCGCCAACCTGCACCGCATGGACAACAAGTTCCGTCAGGATAGCGCCTGCCGCAGCCTGTTCATGGAGATCCTGCGTCAGCCGCGCGGCATCACCCACGAGCTGCGGCGCATGAACGCTTATGGCGTGCTCGGCGCTTACATCCCCGCCTTTGGCCGCATCGTCGGGCAGATGCAGCACGACCTGTTCCATGTCTACACCGTGGACGAACACAGTCTGTTCGTGGTGCGCAACCTGCGGCGCTTCACGGTGGCGGAGTTCGGCAAGGAGTTCCCGCTGGCCAGCAGTATCATTGCGCACCTGGTCAAGCCCGAGCGACTGACTCTGGCCGGACTGTTTCACGATATCGCCAAGGGGCGCGGCGGCGATCACTCGCAGCTGGGGGAGAAGGACGCCCAGGCATTCTGCAAACACCATGGCTTGAGCGAGTACGACGCGCGTTTTGTCGCCTGGCTGGTGCGCCACCACCTCGTCATGTCGAGCACCGCCCAGCGCCAGGACATCCAGGATCCCGAAGTCGTGTTGCGCTTCGCCCAGCTGGTGGGCGATCAGGCGCGTCTCGACAACCTCTACCTGCTGACCGTCGCGGATATGCGCGGCACCAGCCCCAAGGTATGGAATTCCTGGA
>JANNJF010000017.1:0-5013 GCA_031405715.1 Gammaproteobacteria bacterium
CAATACCATTTTCAGGCCGTTGTAGTCCGGCGGGTTATGGCTGCCGGTGACCATGACACCCGAGTGGCTGCCGAGATAATGGGTGGCGAAATACAATACCGGCGTCGGCACGCAGCCGATGTCGATGACGTCGCAGCCGCTGGCATTGATGCCCGCGGCCAGGGCCGCCAGCAATGACGGACCGGACAGACGTCCATCGCGCGCGACGATGACGGTCTGCACCTCGCGGGCGCGCGCCTCGCTGCCGATGGCGTGGCCGATGCGTTCGGTAATGGCGGGGGTGAGGGTCTTGCCGACGATGCCACGTATGTCATACGCCTTGAATATTTCCGCGGGTGAATCGCCGGCTTTTTCGGTCGGTCTGAGAGTGGATGCGTTATGGGCCACGTCGGGGGTCCTTATGTATTAGTTCGTGTAGGGTCGAGGGCCATTTTAGCAAGTGCGCCGCGCTTAACCTAGCGTAATTGCCCGGCGGCATCGCGGGACAGGAGCTTCTGGACTAGCGTGCGGAGAAAGTCGCGGAAATCATCTGGGCGAGGCAGCCTAACGCCGAGACTATCGCCGAAGGCTGAGGAGGTTGAGACTGGATACAAAGTTTGTTGATGACGACCAGCGCACGGGAGCGCAGAACTAGTTGGTGTGCTGCAGCCTTTTTTTCGCTACCGGCCGGGGGATGGGGTAGACGCGGGTGTTGTTGCGGCCGTTTTCCTTGGCCTCGAGTAAGGCCTGATCGGCGCGCCACAGGACGGCGTCGAATTTTTTATCGCCGCTGTGCATGGCGCTCAAGCCCCCGGTCCAGCGCAGGGAGTGCACGATGCCCTTGGGCAGCTGGATGTGTCGCGGCAGGTCGCGACGCAGGCGTTCGACCAGGTCGCGCGCCTTATCCAGGCCGGTGTAGGTGTAGATGACACAGAACTCATCGCCGCCGAGGCGCGCCAGGATATCGGTCTTGCGCACTATCTTACGCATGGCATCGGCAAAACCGACGATCAGCGCATCGCCCACATCGTGGCCGTGTTCATCGTTGACCCGCTTGAAGTGATCGACATCGATGATGAGCACCGACGAAGGGCCGTTGATCTTCGCGTTGTTATACAAATCTTCCAAGCGTTTCTCGAAGTGGCGGCGGTTGTTCAGTTGCGACAGGTGGTCGATCAGCCCCATTTCCTTGAACTGGCGTTTTTCCTCCATCATTTCCGTGCCGGAGCTGCGCAGAAAGCGGAAGATGCCGCTGAACTCGCGCAGCAGCATGGGATAGTCGACGCGGATATGGCCGTCATGGATGTCGTGGAACATGCGCACCAGGGATTCGATATCGTGCCGCACGTAGCGCACCGAGCGCACATACAGGTTGACCGTGCTGGTGATCATCATCAGCATGGAGGCGATGATCAGCGCGATATACAGCAGGCGTGTCGTATCAGTGGTTTTGTCTGCTGCCAGGACGACTGGGACGGAGGGAGCCGGTACCGGCATGACGCTGGAGCTGGTGCTGGTCGGGCCGTCCGGTTGGTCTAGCGTGCCTAGCACCAGACCCCACACCCCGTAGCCGAACAGACACAGCGACACACTGACCAGCAGCAGGTGCCTCAGGTAAATCCATTTGAGTGACTGAACCATCCGGCGGCGAACCTATTTGTGGTATGCCTTCTGATCAAATTAGCAGCGGATCGGGCCAACAGCCAGTTTAGCCCGGGGTTTCAGGGCTAAAGGTAAGAATAGCCGGATGTACGGGGGAGGGTTTCCAGGGATGCCAAGCCGCCTCTGTGCTGTGTCCGCCGCAGGAATTATTGCCTGCCCGTGTGCCCAAAGCCGCCGGCACCGCGCCGGCTGACAGCAAAGTCATCGACCACGTCGAACTCCACCTGTGCCACCGGAACAAACACCATCTGGGCGATACGCTCACCCGGCTCGATGGTGAAGGGGTCCTGGCCGCGATTCCAGCAGGACACCTGCAGCTGACCCTGATAATCGGAATCGATGAGGCCCACTAGATTACCCAGCACGATGCCGTGCTTGTGGCCGAGGCCGGAGCGTGGCAGCAGCAGGGCGGCCAGACCAGGATTGGCGATGTGGATGGCGATGCCCGTGGGGATCAGATGGGTGGCCCCCGGTGCGATGGTCAGGGCCTGATCGAGGCAGGCGCACAAGTCCACGCCGGCGGAGCCTTCGGTGGCAAATTTGGGCAAGGGAAATTTACTGCCGATGCGCGAGTCGAGGATTTTGAGCTGTATTTTTTGCATGGTATCGGGCGGCTATGTGTTGAATGAGTAGGCGTGCGAGTTGTTGTTTGGATTGCAGCGGCAGTTCTTCGCTGCCGGCATGATCCACCAGTGTCAGGCGGTTGTCATTGGATTCAAAACCGCTGCCGGCCAGGCCCACTAGATTGGCCGCCACCAGGTCGAGTTTTTTGCCCACGAGCTTGGCGCGCGCCTGGGGGATGAGGTCGGTGGTCTCGGCGGCAAATCCCACGGTGAACGGCGCCGGCGAGCGGGCAGCGACGCTGGCCAGGATGTCCGGGTTGCGCACCAGGGTGAGGGTGAGGGTCTCCGCGGATTTCTTGATTTTCTCACTGGCCACTTCCTGCACACGGTAATCGGCGACGGCGGCGACACCGATGAATATCTGGGTGTCGTGGAGCTGGGCTTGCACCGCTTCGAACATGTCACGGGCGCTGATGACGTCGATGGTGGTAACGCGTTCCGGCGGTGTCAGCGCCGTGGGTCCCGAAATCAGGGTGACCCGGGCGCCGGCCTCCGCCGCGGCCTCCGCCAGGGCATAACCCATCTTGCCCGAGCTGCGGTTGGTGAGCAGGCGTACCGGGTCGATGGCCTCCCAGGTGGGTCCGGCGGTGATGACCACCCCCAGGCCATCCAACAGACCCGTGTCGAACAGGTTGGCGGTGAGGGTGACGAGTTCGTTGGGTTCCAGCATGCGCCCCGGTCCCGTTTCGCCGCAGGCCTGAGCGCCTTCCGCCGGGCCAAAGAGGGGTATGCCCCGTTGGCGTAACACGGCCAGATTGTCCTGGGTGGCGGGGTTTTCCCACATCTGCCGGTTCATGGCCGGGGCCACGGCCACGGGGGCGGCGCTGGCCAGACAGAGGGCGCTGAGCAGGTCTTCCGCGCGCCCCTGCGCCAGGCGCGCGCAGAAATTGGCGCTGGCCGGGGCCACCAGGATCGCATCGGCCCAGCGCGCCAGGGCGATATGCCCCATGCCGGATTCCGCCTCCGTATCCAGCAGATGCCGATGGACCGGATGGCCACTCAAGGCCTGCAGGGTCAGGGGGGTGATGAATTCCGTGGCGGCCTGGGTCATGACCACCTGCACGTCGGCGCCGGCGTCCCGCAGGCGGCGCACGAGATCCGCGCTCTTGTACGCCGCAATACCGCCGGTGACCCCCAGAAGCAGGCGCTTATTGGTCAATGTTCCCATGTGGTAGAGTTTACGTGGCCTTGCGGCCCGAACACAAACTTAAGCGTCTTTTCAGGTTACACGGAGGTGACCATGCCCATTACCGACTGGCCCCTGGCGGAGCGTCCGCGGGAGAAACTCCTGGCGCGTGGGCCGGACGTTTTATCCGATGCCGAACTGCTGGCGATCTTTCTGCGCACCGGGGTGCCGGGCAAAACCGCGGTGGATCTGGCGCGCGAGCTGCTGGGGCGGTTCGGCGGCCTGCGGGAGCTGCTGGCCGCGGAGCGCGCCCTGTTCTGCGCCGCCCCGGGTTTGGGCGATGCCAAATACGCTCAACTGCAGGCGGTGCTGGAGATGGGTCGGCGGCACCTGGGTGAGGTGCTACAGCGCGGGGTCGCCTTGGAATCCCCGCTGCAGGCCAAGAGCTATCTGCTGGCCTGTCTGCGGGACAAGCCCCACGAGGTGTTCTGCTGTCTCTATCTTGATAACCGCCACCGCGTGTTGGCCTTCGAGGAAATGTTCAGCGGTACTCTGAGTGGCGCGTCGGTCTACCCGCGGGAAGTGGTCAAAGCGGCGCTGAAGATCAACGCCGCCGCCGTTATTTTCGCCCACAACCATCCCTCCGGGGTGGCCGAACCAAGCCAGGCGGATGAAGTCTTGACCCGCCGGCTGAAGGAGGCCCTAGCCCTGGTGGAAATCCGGGTACTGGATCACCTGGTCATCGGCGATGGTGAGGTGGTGTCCTTCTGTGACCGTGGTTTGCTGTAAGCAGGGCGGGGGCGTACTGGCGTCAGAGGAGACAGCCACAGGGAGTGCGGGAGCTCGCTCCCGCTTTTAATATTGTTCTTAGGTAGGGCACTAAACCTTAGTAACGGCAGCAAGCCGCCGCACTCTACGGAGTGACGCCCTACGACGCCGGCACCCCTTGCCCTGATGAACCACCCCCGGTCCGTCATGGGAAGCCCCCTGGCCCGCCGCTTGCGCCACCACCAGCCGTGCCCTGGGCCAAGGCGACACCCACTTCAACCGGTTACCCCCCCCAGATTCTGTCGCCAACCGATGGATTAAGGCATGTATAAACTACGGGATATTCCCCGCAGGCCCATGACCCCGCCCGCCAAGCCTGAGTTTGAGGTGGGGTCGGGCTTGGAGAGGCCTTGTTTGGCCGTTTATGGGGGTTCTGTCCGGTCTACCCTGTCGATTGAGGCCACCCCGCTACGCAGGGCTACCCATCGCCGCCGGATTCTGGTATAAAAGCGCGCGTTCCTGCTGTGGGCAGGAGTACGGAGAACAGAACATGTCGAGAGTATGTCAGGTAACGGGCAAGCGCCCCATGAGCGGGAATAACGTCTCGCACGCCAACAACAGGACCAAGCGTCGCTTCCTGCCCAATTTGCATTACCGCCGCCTGTGGGTGGAGATAACATCTTTTTCATTAAATAACTTTTCATCAATAAAATTAATATTAATTAAGTTTAGGATATTTGATTCACTTTTTTTTGTAATATTTTTTAATTTTTTATCTATTACGTGTTCCACTGTAATCAAAGAACTTCTACAAATCTTTCTATATCTGTGATAAGAGAGAGTACTACTATGATC
>JANNJF010000018.1:0-4507 GCA_031405715.1 Gammaproteobacteria bacterium
ATGGCCAGGCACATGGCGGAGCGGATGTCCTGCTGCGAATCCACCGGCGGGACCGGGAAGTAGCCGCCCTTGGTGGTGGGGCGGTGGCCCAGGTTGCCGCCTTCGTACACTTTTTCGGTATTCCACGAGGCCTCTTCGGAATCGATCTTCACGAAGGAGCCGCTGATGTCGGCACCCCAGCGGATGTCGTCAAAAATGAAGAACTCGGCTTCCGGACCGAAGTAGGCGGTGTCGGCGATGCCGGTGCTCTTGAGGTAGGCCTCGGCGCGGCGCGCCAGGGAACGCGGGTCGCGCTCGTAGCCCTGCATGGTGTTGGGTTCGATCACGTCGCAGCGAATGATCAGGGTCGGCTCTTCCATGAAGGGGTCCATCATGGCGGTGCTGGGGTCCGGCATCAGGATCATGTCGGATTCCTGGATGCCCTTCCAGCCGGCGATAGAGGAACCGTCGAACATCTTGCCTTCTTCGAAGGTGCTGGCATCGATAGTACGCGCGGGCACGGAGACGTGCTGCTCCTTACCCTTGGTGTCGGTGAAACGGAAATCGACAAACTTCGCGTCTTTGTCTTTGATCATCTTTATTACGTCGGCGCCAGACATCGGGAATCCTCCTGCAGAGTGTGAGATTTGCGAATACGAAACTAAAATAATTAGCTGTCCGATTATATTTCGGTTAGCCCCGAATACTTGAACCACGCATTTTGCATGAAATATGCCAGCGGGGGAATCGCGCTAACGAGTTGTTTTCTCATGCTAAACCCGGTGGGCACTGCAATCGCTATGCACCAAAATGGTGAATGTGAGCAAAAAAATGCACTATTATAGAGCGTTAGAAAAAATAGACTTCCAGATCAGCAATTTCCTTGTCCTGGCTGACCACGGCCTGCAGCCGCTGCGCCAACCGATGCGGGTTGCCCGGATCCGCCAGGGTGTCGAGGGGGATCGTGATCTCTATATAGAGATGGCCATCGATGTAATGCAGTGTCATGTGGTCGATATGGCGCGCTTCCGGAATGTCCCTGAAATAGCTGTCCAGGCGTTTGCGCACCACGGCGCGCGAGGGCAGTTTATCCGAGGGCGCCATGACCAGGTCGTCCTCGGGATCGATGTGCACCATGACATCGGTCACCACGTCGATTTCACCAATCAGTTTGGTGCGCACCGCTTCGCTGATGTAGTGACCTTCGGAAACGCTGATATGGTCATCCACGATGATATGCACGTCCACCAGCGCCCGCCCACCGACGCGGCGCGTGCGTAGCATGTGCAGTGCCTGCACGCCATCCACGCCCAGGATGGTGGATTCCAAGTGCTTGAGGTGTTCCGGTCCCAGTCCGGTATCGATGAGTTCACTGATCGCCGGCCAACCGAGGTCGATACCGACCTTGGCGACAAACAGCGCCACACTGATGGCGGCGAGCGCGTCCATGTAGCTGATGCCGGCGATGCTGCCGGCGATGCCGCCGAACACCAGCACGGAGGACAGGGCGTCGCTGCGGTGATGCCAGGCGCTGGCGCGCAACAGCTCCGAGTCGAAGCGCCGCGCGGTGCGCACGGTGTATTGATACAGACCTTCTTTGGCCAGGATGGTGACCGCTGCCACCCACAGGGTGATGGCGGCGGGAGTGACCAGCGCTTCACCACTCGCCAGGCGCACGACGGCGCGCACGCCGATGCCGGCGCCCACCAGCACCAGAATGATACCGAGGGCAACGGTGATGGCGGTTTCGATGCGTGCGTGGCCGTAGGGGTGATCTGCATCCGCCTCCTTGGCGCCGTGTTTCAGGGCGAACAGGACCATAAAGTCGGAGACCAGGTCGGACAGGGTGTGAAAGCCGTCGGCGACCAATGCCTGTGAATGGCCGATGATGCCTATCAATAGCTGGGCGACCGTCAGAAAAATATTGGCCGACATGCTGACGTAGGTAACACGTTTGCTGGCGGCGAAGCGTACCGGGTCGGTGGTATCAAACAGTGTGTGTTGTGCGCCTTCGCTCACCAGTGGTTACCTTTTTACGCGCAGCGTGATGATGATCTCGCCGGCATGGTTGGAGGTGGAGAGTATCTCGTGCCCGTGCACGCGACACCAGGCCGGGATGTCGTACAGCGCACCCGGATCGGAACAGGTCACCTCCAGGGTGTCGCCCGCCTGCAGTTCCACAAGTTTGTTTTGGGTACGGATCACCGGCATGGGGCAGAGCAGCCGGCGAGCATCCAGCCGATGATGGCTCATAGATACCAGTCCTGCGGGATCTGATCGATGCTGAGAGGCGACACTGCCAGGCGGCGTGTTGCGCCGGATTTATCGGTGATTTCCACGTCCACGCTGGCGGCGTCGCGTCCCTGGCCAAAGCGCGCCGTCAGGCGCGCCGCCAGCAGCATATCCTCCTCATTGGTGTCGCCCTCGATCAGTACCAGTGGACCGTCGTGACTGACGGCGGACAGGTGGACAAACTGCTTGCGATAGCCACTGAGGAAATTATTCTCGCCTTCCTCGCGCCCGATGATGAGTTTGAAGTTCGGCCGTGGGCGCAGATGGCGACCCACCTTGAGCAGCATGATGTCGTCCAGCTCGTAGCGTTTTTCGCCGCGGGTCGACCACAGATCATTGAGTCGCCGGGTGTAGTTCGGGTCCGTGAGGAAGCAGCAGCCGCCCGCCGGTTGGGCGTAGTCATCGAACCCGAACTGCCCCGCCTGGGCGATCTGCGGCTTGCGGTTGCGTCCGCTCAACCCCAGTAGTTTATCGCGTTCGACCCAGCCCTCGCGCTCGGGCAGGGTCTCCGGCAGTAATTTGGCGCACAGTGGCCGCAGCAGGCGATCGAAGGCGCCGGATTCCCGCGCCACGACCGGCATAGTATCGCGCCGCTGGGAGTTGGGCCGCTGGCCGATGACTTCGCCGGTAATGATGAAATCGAAGCCGTGGGCCTCCATCCAGGCGCGTGCCTTGCCGACCATAAAACCCTTGCAGTCGAGGCAGGGGTTGAGATTTGCGCCGTAGCCGTGTTTGGGGTTGATGACGATATCTTTGTATTCCTCGATGACATCGATGATATGCAGTTTGATGCCGAGTTGCTCCGCCGACCACAGGGCGTTGTTGCGCTTAGGCTTGTCCGAGCGTGTATTGCGGATGGCGTGGGTGTGGCCCTCGACGCAGAAGCCGGTATAAAAATTCAGTCCTTCCACGTGCACGCCCTGGTCCAAGATGAGGCGCGTGGCCAGCAGCGAATCGAGGCCGCCGGAAATCAGGGCCACCGCTTTACGGGTTTGTGTCATGCATGCACGCCTCGGATAAAACAGATACTACTAAGGTTAAGGTAAGGTTAAGGTCGCGGGATTGATCGCGTATGGGGCCGGTGTGTCTAGCCGCGGATTTTAAACCATTGTGGGGGGCGGCACGAGCGCCCGCTTGCCTCCAACTCCAGACTGTGACGCGGCACTGCCTCCCGTTCGGATAGCGGTGACACTAAGGATCGGTCCCGCAGAACGCCGACAAGAAAACGGGCCCCGAAGGGCCCGTTTGATTACATTGGTATAATTATTTATACAGCGACCCAGCTTGGGTTCTCCTCCTCGGCGGCTCGAGCGTCAGCTTAGCAGCTGGCAAAACCTTAAACGAAATGACTGAGCAAGTCCAACGATGCAGTACCCTTGCTCAGAGTAGGTTAGAAGGGGGGGGTTAGAGCAATTCTAAAGCTGCATTTCTCGGCAATAAACACGGATTCGGTCTCAACCTCCTGGGATACAGATGTGGCCGATACTCCTTTAGATGTCGCTAGTACTCCGTCCAATAAGTTATTCCGTATCCCCAGGGAACCTCCGGACAAGTCCCCTCTCCCCCGTGCACTTCGGGGGAGAGGGTTAGGGTGAGGGGGAATCTTCGGCCTTGCCCCTCATCCTGTCCTTCTCCCAAGGGGAGAAGGGACCCTGGGTTTGAACGTAAGGGATGGACACATAGCAACTATTAAGTAACCAGGGCGGAGGGCGCACTATACTGGCGCTAGCGGTCATACGGAAAGACTTATTTGATGGAGTACTAGGTCAGGGTGCAGGCGAGCGCGGTGCAAAGGCTGGGTCGATTCTGTGGGGTATGCCTGGGTGTATACTGCCACCGCTGCCACGATAGACGCACCACGCGTGAGCCCACAGCGTGGCCAGGCCGGCCGTTCGCTAATCAAATCGGAATAAGCATGAGAAAGTTACGCCGACTGTCCCGCTGGTTGAGTAACCATATCCGTTGGTGGCTGCGAATTATCCTGGTGTTGCTGATCGTGGATCTCTCCTACCTGACCTACATCTGGCCGGATTGGAACCGGCTCGCGGCAGGACCTATCCCTAAGACTAATTTCATCCATGTCTACGAGCAGCGGCGTGTGGAAAAAAAATGGCCGGCACTGCACTGGTCGCCAGTGGCGTTTTCCAGCGTACCCAAACCCCTGCTGCGGGCGGTGCTGGTGGCGGAAGACAGCCGTTTTTACACGCACAACGGGCTGGATCTGATCGCCATGAAG
>JANNJF010000019.1:0-1344 GCA_031405715.1 Gammaproteobacteria bacterium
CTCTGGTCACGCCTCACCGATCGGCGGCTGACGGCGGAGCACGTGCAGGTGGCGGAGCACGTGCAGGTGGCGGTGTTGTCCACCTTCGAGAATCGCAATTTCGACCTGGCGGATCTCGGCATTGTGTTCAAGCCGCAGAGCGATCTGGCGATCATGAATTACATCGCCAACTACATCATCCAAAACGGCGCGGTCAACCAGGACTTCGTCAAGCAGCATGTGAATTTCGCCGCCGGTGTCACCGACATCGGCTATGGTCTGCGCCCGACCCACCCCAAGGAGAAGGCGGCGAAGAATGCGGATCATGCCAACGATTCGTCGCCCATCACCTTCGAGCAATACAAAAAGTTCGTGGCGGAATACACCCTGGACAAGGCCCACGCCATCTCCGGCGTGCCCAAGAAGCAGCTCGAGGACTTGGCGAAGATCTATGCCGATCCGAAGAAGAAGGTGGTGTCCTACTGGACCATGGGCTTCAATCAGCACACCCGCGGCACCTGGGCGAATAACCTCATCTACAACATCCATCTGCTCACCGGCAAGATCGCCGAGCCCGGCAACAGCCCGTTCTCCCTCACCGGCCAGCCGTCCGCCTGCGGCACGGCGCGCGAGGTCGGGACCTTCGCCCATCGCCTGCCGGCGGATCTGCTGGTGACCAAGAAGGAACATCGGGATATCGCGGAAAAGATCTGGAAGCTGCCCACGGGCACCATCCCCGACAAACCCGGCTATCACGCGGTGCAGCAGAATCGCATGCTCAAGGACGGCAAGCTCAACGTCTACTGGGTGATGTGCAACAACAACATGCAGGCGGCGGCCAACATGAACGAGGAGACGCTGCCGGGTTACCGCAATCCGGAGAATTTCATCATCGTCTCCGACCCCTATCCCACGGTCACCACCCTGGCGGCGGACCTGATCCTGCCCACCGCCATGTGGGTGGAAAAAGAGGGCGCGTACGGCAACGCCGAGCGGCGCACCCAGTTCTGGCGCCAGCAGGTCAAGCCCCTGGGCCAGGCGAAGTCCGATCTGTGGCAGATCGTGGAATTCTCCCGGCGCATCAAGGTGGACGATGTCTGGACGAAAGACTTGCTGGCCAAGAAACCGCAGTACCGCGGCAAGACCCTGTTCGACATTCTTTTCGCCAACGGCCAGGTGAACAAATATCCCTTAAGCCAGACGCAGAAGGGTTTTGACAACGACGAGTCGCACCACTTCGGTTTCTATCTGCAAAAGGGCTTGTTCGAGGAGTATGCCGCTTTCGGTCGCGGTCATGGCCATGACCTGGCGTCCTTCGACCTGTACCACCAGGCACGCGGCCTGCGCTGGCCGGTGGTGGGTGGC
>JANNJF010000020.1:0-4239 GCA_031405715.1 Gammaproteobacteria bacterium
CGTTGCCCGCAATGCGCGTCGATTCGAAGCCGATGCCGAGAAACACCGTATCGAACTCCGAGAACGGCACGCCGAAGCGGATCGTGGCACCCGGCGTGACGAGTTGGTATTCCTCGCCCTGGCTGTTGATCGGCTTGGTGGCCCAGAGGGCACGCGAGGCGCGACAGCGCCGAATCCACCAGGGCGGCCACCGCATTGAATGGTAGTTTTTAGCCTCGCCTTGGCTTAAGGTATTGCCATTCCATCCAGGGTCTTTTTCAACTAGGCGGGTGATGTTTCAGGCGGCATAGCGCGCCGGCGATGACACGTTATCGCAAGGACGTGTGTACGGTGGCGGGCAACCCGGTGTTTTACGAGTGCCACCGCCCCAAACAGGTCCTCCTGTACCAGATTCGTTGGGCAATACCATCCGGCTTTCCCGACGCTGTTTACCTCAGCCCCATCAAGGCAAGGATACGTGGCATGTCCAGATGTTGCTCCACCGCATCGGCCAGACGCGTGATGCCCTGTTCACGCAACTGTCCATAGTCGTACGCCACCAGCTCACGCACGCCGGCCCAGCGCAGCAGGGCGGCGCAGGCCGTGGGGGAATCGAACAGGCCGTGCATATACGTTCCGAGGATCTGTCCGTCGTTCGAGATGGCACCTTCCGGCCGGCCGTTGATGTGCGCCAGTGGCCGCTGCAAGGCCGGGCCGTGGCTGACCCCGTGATGTATCTCATAACCGCTGACGCTTGCGTCCTCCAGAGTGAGGGTGCCGAGCACGCGGTGTAATTGTTTTTCCGGCGCCAGGGTGGTGTGCAGGTCCAACCACTCCAGGCCCGGATCGCGGCCGGCCTCGCCCTCCAGCCCGTGCGGGTCATGCAGGGTCATGCCCAACATCTGGAAACCTCCACAAATACCGAGCACCTTTCCGCCGTAACGCAGGTGACGCGCCATGGCCGTGTCCCAGCCCTGGGCGCGCAGCCAGGCCAGGTCGGCGCGCACGCTCTTGCTGCCCGGCAGGATAATCAGATCCGCTGGCGGTATCGTTTGATCGGGACCGATGTAGTGGAAGTCCACCTGCGGATGCAGGCGCAGTGCATCGAAGTCGGTGTGATTGCTGATGCGCGGCAGCGCCGGCACGCTGACGCGCAGCGCGCCGGCGGCGGGACTGACATCGCGTCCCCGGGGTAGGGCATCCTCCGCTTCCAGGTGCAGGCCGTGCAGGTACGGTAAGGTGCCGAACACGGGTTTGCACGTTTCGATCTCCAGCCAGTCGATGCCGGGCATCAACAGGCCCATGTCCCCACGGAAGCGGTTGATGACGAAACCTTTAATGCGCGCCTGCTCTGAAAGCGACAGCAGCGCGAGGGTGCCCACCAGATGCGCGAATACGCCGCCGCGATCGATATCGGCGATGAGCAGCACCGGACAGTCCACCGCCTCGGCGAAACCCATGTTGGCGATGTCCTTGTCCCGCAGATTGATCTCCGCCGGACTGCCGGCACCCTCGACGATGATGACGTCGTAGTGCGCACGCAGCCGATTGTAAGACTGCAACACCGCCTCCATGGCCACCGTTTTGTAAGCGTGAAAGGCGCGTGCATCCATGCACGTCAATGCGCGTCCATGGATGATGACCTGGGCGCCCACATCGCTGTTGGGTTTGAGCAGCACCGGGTTCATGTCGGAATGCGGCGCCAGCCCGCAGGCCTGCGCCTGCACCGCCTGGGCGCGGCCGATCTCGCCGCCGTCCACGGTGACGGCGCTGTTGAGCGCCATGTTCTGCGGTTTGAACGGCGCTACGCGTAGGCCGCGTCGTGCCAGCACGCGGCACAGCCCGGCCACCAGGGTGCTCTTGCCGGCGTCCGAGGTGGTGCCCTGGATCATCAGGGTGCGTGCGCTCATGGGGTGTCGCTATCGAGGTTATGCGTGTCGGCGGCGGACTGGCCCTGGGTGCCGCCTTCGAAGACGATCTCGCGGTTTTTCATTACCACCTTCTGGGCGCGGGAATATTCAAGGCGATGTCGGTGGTTGAGCATAAGAAAGAGGGTGGATGGTAACCCGCATCCCACGACCGTTGAAAGTGCGCAATACCGGCGTTTTGGCAAGTTGCGAACCCCTGCGGATTCCTGCGATTTCCAAACTCGCAATTGAACTCGCGTCCGTCGATGTGCTTTGAGCGATTACTCCCCGGATGGTCCGACATCGGTGGCAGGGTCAGTCAGTCGCCGTATCGTCAGTGCAGCGCGTTGCTCAATGAGGGCCATGATCTGCTCAACCAAGGGATGCCCGGCAAATCCACTGTCGGGCGCCGATCGGAGCTTGCGGGCAGTTAGCGGCAGCTGCCTGGCCAGTTCCAGGATGCGCTTTCGAGTCTGTGCCACAGACAGACCAGCCGCTTGTGCAAACTGATCCCAGTGCCGCGCCTGTACTTCGCTGAACTTGTACTTGCTGCCGAGCTTCATTGCCATCCTGGGCGTGAGGCTCGGATAAACCGCAGTCGAAAGTACGTCATAGAACGGAGCCAGAACCGGCACCTTGCCCGTATACAGCAAGGAAAAGTTCTTGGCATGTGCATCGTGGTTGCCCATCAGCGCATTGAACACCACGTAATCGAGCAAACGCAGCACCTGTGGCGCGCTCGGGCGCGTGACGCGGCGCACCAGCTCAAAGCACTGCGCGAGGTCCGGGCCACCCTCGTTCTGATATTTCATTTCGGGCACCACGCCCAGCGCCTGGCAGATGTCCTCCTGATGCAGTCTCTGCAAGTGGCCTTCTGCGTCGTGTGTTCTGTCGTAGCGTTCAACCAGCAGAAACTGACGACCCAGAACCGAGTGAACACGTGAGCGAGCGGGCTTTAGCTGCATGGCCTCAGCCAGCGCCAGGCAGAAGCCTTCGTTGGTCACACTGTCCTCGACGGCATGAATGGCCGGTTTCAGGATGTGGGAACTGGGCGCGCCGTTACGGGGCAAGCCAATCCGGTCGCCGTCCACGACGACCGGTAGTTTGTCCTGGGCACCAGCCAGTGAAAGGCGTAGGCCATTCTTGCCTGCCAGCATGGGTCGGTGCGGCAGCTCATTCAGAATGGCGATGACTTCCTCGTCGCTCAGCCATTGAACCTCGCCGCCCTCGGCAGGAACGTGCAGGGACTGACCAGGTTCCAGAAAGGTGACCGCCCCGGCGCATTCGCCGCCGATGTGGTCCAGCAGGGCAAAGTCGTTTTGCCCGGATACCTGGAACTGCTGCGCGATCAATCGGCGCATCTGGCCTTCAGGCAACAGACCAGCAAAGAAGGGGCGCGTTTTGTGGTCGGCGAACGGTTCAGATTGCAAAGGCAGAGAGCTCGACAGTGCGACGGCGTTCGGCCGCTTCAACCATTCGGCCATGTACCAAAAGTTGAGTTGCCCTTCGACGAGCGCCAATGTGCCGATGCGATCGGCAAACAGCCAGACCTCAAGCTCCTGAGCCATGGCCGTTGCCCTCCGTAGTGACTGGCAAGCCGCTCAGGTTGATCTCGCCTCCCAGTGCCTCAATGACACGTAAAACGGTTTCAAGTCGCAGCGTTGGTTTGCCGGCTTCCAGATCGACAATGAAGCGCACGCCAACACCAGCCGCCAGTGCCAACCGGGGCTGTGTCAATCCGAGTTGTTTGCGGGCAGCGCGAAGCGCTGCGCCGAGTTGTTGAGTAGAGTGAATGCTGGTCATGATCTTTCCCGTTCGGGAAATTATTGAGCAGAATCAGCGATTTTGCAAGTTAAATTTACCGTTCGGGAAATTAAACTATGGCGAGAACGACGCGAGCAGAAAAATTCCCGATCGGGAAATCAGAGGATGGAGCTCAGCATCGTCGGCTTTATTATGTTGCTCTTGTCCGGACAGGTGCACAACTACCTAAGCTGCTTAGGTGCAGCGGTTACACGCGCACTTACGAAAAAATGCCCAACTGCATGCACAGTTGGGCATTGGCATTGGTGGAGCGGAGGAGGATCGAACTCCCGACCTCTGCATTGCGAACGTTCAGGTCGAGGCGGATTACCAAAAAGTCCTAATGCTGAACTCTCCAGCAGCCGATCGCTAGTTGAACTTACAGAACTTGTCCCAAGTAGTACTAATCAAGTCTCAGTAATAGAACCAAATCGTGAAGTAATTAAGGAAACTCGTAAACCGATTGTGGAAGCGAATGCGATCGCCCGCAATAGTCAAGGCAAGTTACGATTAATCGCAACTTCTACACCGCTTAGCCCTGCCATACCAC
>JANNJF010000021.1:0-3084 GCA_031405715.1 Gammaproteobacteria bacterium
CCCCGGGGGGCTTGAAGTATGACTAGCTCGCGCCTATGTTAGATCTATTACATGAAAGAACGCACGAATGTCATCCAACCTCAAGCATGCTTCGCCCTATCTTGATCTGTCACCGCTGACCGAATCGCAGGGTGGTCAGGCGCTAACTACCATCGCGGGGCGCCAACGGTTGCGGATATTGAGCTACAACATCCAGACCGGCATCTCCAGCAGCAAGTATCACCATTACGTTACGCATAGCTGGAAGCATGTCCTGCCCTGTGCGGAGCGCATCGGAAATCTCGACAGCATCGCTAGACTCTTGAGTGAATACGATGTGGTCGGTTTGCAGGAGGTGGATGCAGGCAGTCTACGCAGTGGCTTTATCAACCAGACAAAATATATTGCCGAAAGGGGGCATTTTCCCTACTGGCATGACCAGACAAACAGGAATCTCGGCAAGATCGCACAACACAGCACGGGTTTCCTCAGTCGTATCAAGCCTACCTCCATTACCGAGCACAAGTTGCCTGGCATGATCCCTGGGCGTGGCGCCCTGGGAGTCCATTTTGGCCAGGGCAACGGGCTGATCTTTCTGATTCTGCATTTGGCATTGAGTCGACGCGCACGACTGCGACAGTTAGCCTATGTGGCCGAGCTGATCGGGCAGTACGAGAATGCCGTGGTCGTGGGGGACTTAAACTGCCGCGCAGAAAGCGCAGAGATGAACTGGTTGTTGCGCAACAGTGACTTGCATGAGCCGCTGGCAGGGTTGCATACTTTTCCCAGTTGGCGCCCGCTACACAATATTGACCATATCCTGGTTTCTTCCGCCTTGCGGGTCGAACAGGTGCGGGTTTTGGCTCATATCTCTTCGGACCATTTGCCCATCGCCATGGAGATCTCGTTACCGGAGCATCTCGATCTCAATGGGCAGAATGCGACACATCTGTACCCCACGCTGCCGCGTTCCGCCGCGCTTAGAATTTGACGCCTTAAGTACCCTGGCATGCATAAAAAAACCGATGCCCGCTAGCGGGCATCGGTTTGTTCGTCGCTGTGCAACAATCAGCCTACGGTCGGCCTATCCGAACGGGGGCGGCGCGGCGCGGGTTTCCGGTTCTGACCGCCAGCATCCGGTCGACGGCTGCCCGGACTGGCATTGACGCGCTGGCCGAACTTGCCGGCGTCGCGACCAGCGGACGGGTGACCCGTCTGGGGTTTGCGTTTGGCGTGCGCGCCTGGTTCCGAACGGGCGTTGGCGTGGTTTGGACGGCCACCAAAGGCCTTGCGTTTAGCCTGGCCTCGCGGTGGGCCACCGCTGCTGCGGCGCGGCGCGATCTTGGGTTCCATCCCAGGGACCACATGGGCGGGGATGGCATGTCCGGTATAGCGCTCGATGTCGCGCAGCAGCCTGCATTCATCCGGCGCAGCAAAAGATATGGCGGTACCATTGGCGCCGGCACGGCCGGTGCGGCCGATACGGTGTACATAGTCTTCTGCAGACCGCGGCAGATCAAAATTGATCACATGACTAACCCCACTCACGTCGATGCCGCGCGCCGCCACATCGGTCGCAACCAGCACGCGCAGCGTACCGCCGCGCAGCTGGTGTATTACGCGATTGCGTGCGCTTTGGTTCATGTCACCGTGCAGGGCTGCCACTTTATGACCGTTCGCCTGTAAGGTCCTGGCCAGCTTGTCTGCCCCGCGCTTGGTGGCGGTGAAGATAATGGTTTTGTCGACTGTGTCTTCGATCAGCAGGTGCCCGAGCATGCGCTGCTTGTGTCCGTCATCGTCAGTGCGATGCAGGCGCTGTTCGATGTTCTCGTGCTTGGCCTGGGCCGAGGTGATCTGGATACGTTGCGGGTTCTTCAGCAGACGCTGTGCCAGCTTGGCGATATTGCCTTCGAGGGTGGCGGAAAACAGCAGGGTCTGTCGGGTGCTGGGCGTCGCGGCGGCGATGGTTTCCACCGCATTGATGAACCCCATGTCCAGCATGCGGTCGGCTTCATCCAGAACCAGAATTTCGAGACGCGAGAAATCCACGCGTCCGCGTTCCATGTGGTCCATCAGGCGGCCTGGGGTGGCCACCATGATGTCCATGGGCTTGGACAGCGCGCGGTTTTGCGCCGGATAAGGCATGCCACCGAGTATGCTGGCGGTGGTGAAACGCAGATGGCGGCCGTATTTGCTCGCCGCCTCGTTGACCTGGGCCGCCAGTTCACGCGTCGGGGTCAGCACTAGAACCCGCGGTCCGCGGGATTTGCTGGTAGACGGTGTGGTCAGCCGCTGCAGCGCAGGCAGAATGAACGCCGCGGTCTTGCCGGTACCGGTCTGGGCCGAGGCCATGAGGTCGCGGCCGGCCAGCGCTGCGGGGATGGCTTCGATCTGTATCGGGGTCGGGGTGGTGTAGCCACATTCGACTATGGCTTTAAGTATTTCAGGGTGAAGCGAAAGTTTATCAAAAGTCACGAGGTATTCCTGTACTGTTAGTTGCACACGCGCACAGCTACAGTCAAGCGAAGCATGCCCAACTTGGGAATGCAGGCAGACAAAACCGCTGGCGCAAAAAAACACATCGTCGCCAACCGGTTTTGTTGCTGATATTTCAGGAAGGTCTATCTGAAATCAGGGCAGGTCAGGGATCGATGAATCCGTTCTGAGACATATTGGAATGTCACAGAGCTGCGGATACTACAGCAGGCAACGGCCGATTACCAGTCAAACTTTAATCATTGGTTAAATATTAATATTCGTCCTTCCCGACGGGAAGGTGACCAGTTAAGTCTTGGCAATTAACACGTTACGTCCGAACCAGCGAACCAGCACCATGCCAGTGCTGGCGCGAGGTTCTGAGGGCAGAGCAAACGGGCGGCACGACCGTGCCGCCCGAAGTGATCCGTAGTTAGGCCGCCAGATGGCTGTAGCGGGCCTTGGCTTCCTTCGCCGTTTTGACTTCCTCTTCGTTGTAGGCCGTGCCCGACCAAAGCATGCTGTAGGCTATTTCCTCATTGCCGTTCTCGCACAACTCCAGAACCTTGAGAAACAGCGGCTGGAAGGAGTCGCTGCGGTGAGACTTCTCGTGCTCTTCGAAGCTGCGCC
>JANNJF010000022.1:0-2752 GCA_031405715.1 Gammaproteobacteria bacterium
TTTATTAAAATCTTCGACCCCAGCAACCTCGGGGTGTCCTGCGGGTTTAGCGACAACCCGCCCCTGCCCGGTTGGGTCATGAGCCGCATCCCGCCTAAGGAACTCAAAGACAAACAGACCCTGGCGCAGAACCGGCGCCGCTGGTGGCAGCGGCTGTGGGCATAGCCCCGCCACCCAGGGCGTCACGCTCGCTTGATTATCCGTTGTTCATACACAAAGTAGACCAGGGGGATGACCAGTAGCGTCAGGATGGTCGACGCCAGGGTGCCGAAGATCAGCGACACCGCCAACCCGCCAACCCGCCGAAGACCGGATCCACCACCATGATCGCCGTGCCGAGCACGATGGCGAACGCGGTGAGCAGGATCGGACGCATGCGTGTGATGCCCGCCTGCAGTACCGCCTCGCGCAGATCGTGACCCTGTTTGCGGAAGTCGAGAATAAAATCGATCAGCAGTAGCGAGTTGCGTACCACGATACCTGCCAGGGCGATAACGCCGATCATGGAGGTGGCGGTGAAGTACTGGCCCATGAGGGTGTGACCGGGCAGCACGCCGATGAAGGTCAGGGGAATGGCGCCCATGACGATCAGCGGTGTGGCGAAGGAACGGTAATAGCCCACCAGGACAAGATAAATCAACAGTATCGCCACGGCGAAGGCCGAACCCAGATCGCGGAACACGTCCAGGGTGAGGCGCATCTCGCCATCCCAGCGCAGGTTGTAGCCGATGGTGTCGGGGTCCGCCATGAAATACTGGTTGATCTGCACATCACCGGGCAAGGGGTGCGCGCTTAAGTAACGCCACATGTTCAACACCGCGTAGACCTGACTGGTGGAGCTGAGCTCACCGCTCACATACACCACCGGCCGCTGATCCTTATGCAGGATGGGTTTGGCCGCCGTGGCCGCCACGATGTGGGCAATGTCCGTCAGCCGCACCTGGTTGCCCTGGGGGTTGGTAAAGAAAATCTTGCGCAGATCTGTTGCGGTCACCCGGTCCGCCACGGGGATCTGGAAGCGGATCGGCACCGGCTCTTTTTCATTATCGAAATGCACCGTGCCCACGTTGTAGCCCGCGAGGAAGGCCTGCAGGGTTTCCGCCACTTGCGCCGGCAGGATGCCGGCGAGAGCGGCCTTTTGGCGATCGACATCGATACGGTACTCGATGGTGTCCGCCGTATCGCTGTCATCCACATCCACCACGTCCACGGTGTTATCGAAGACCTCACGCCGCAGGTCGGCGGCGATCTGGCGTAAGCGGTTGTAGTCCGGACCGTAGAGCTCGGCCAGTATCGTGGCGCGCACCGGTGGGCCCGGCGGGTCTTCCACCAGCTTGATATTGGCGCCGGTTTCTTTGGCCAGTTTGGCCATGGGGGCGCGCAGATCGAGCACAATGTCGATGGACGACTGCTTGCGTTCGGCCTTGTCCCGCAGATTGACGCGCACCTCGGCCACGTGCGGGCCCTGCTTCAGCCCGGCACCGCGCAGCAGGCCGTTGAAATCGACGACACCGGACTCGCCCACGGTGGCTTCGTAGTTGGCCACCTGCGGATGCTGTCGCACCACATCCCCGACCTGGCGTGCGATGCGGTCCGTGTCTTCCAGGCTGGTGCCTTCCGGCATATCGATGGTGACATTGAAGGTATTGGTGTTGTTCTTCGGCAGCATCTTGAACAGCACGAGATTGAAGGCGGGCATGGCCAGCACCAGCACCATCAACAGGGCGATCCCGGCAAAAAAAACATTGCGCGCGCCGCGGCTATCCAGCAGACGCCGCATGATGGCAGAGTACACCCGCTCGATGCCTCCGGGCGCATGCTCGGCGGCGTGTTCGCCGCCCTTGAGCTTCAGCCAGCGGTAGGCGGCCCAGGGCGCCACGGTATAGGCGATGAACAGCGAGGTGAGCATGGCCACCGGCACGTTGAACGGAATCGGTCCCATGTACGGGCCCATCATGCCGGTGACCCAGAGCATGGGCAAAAACGCCAGAATCACGGTAAAGGTTGCGAGGTTGGTGGGCTTGCCGATCTCGTTCACCGCGCGCACCGCCGAACCCAGGCGATCGGCCCCGGCCTTGGCGTAATGGCGGAAGATGTTTTCGATCACGACGATGGAGTCGTCCACCAGTAGACCGAGGGACAGGATCAAGGCAAACAGAGTGATGCGGTTGATGCTCTGTCCGGCGAGCATGCCGACGCTCAAGGTGATAAACAGGATCAGCGGAATCGTGATGGTCACGATGCTCGCGGCGCGCCAGCCGAGGAAGGCAACCAGCAGCAACACCACGGTGCCGATGGCGATGGCCAGATGTTCCATCAACAGATTGACGGCGTCATCGGCGCGCTGCCCGTCGTTGCGGGTGACATTGACACTCACCTGCGGCGGGATAGTGGACGGGCGGATGCGCTCCAGCTCCGCCAGCACGTCCTGCGTAACACGCACGGCATTGGTACCCTTGAGTTTGGCGATGGCCAGGGTGACGGCGGGGACTTCATAGTCCGCAGCACGCGTGCCGGTAAACGCCGGACCATAACCGATGCGATGCACGCGTTCGATTTCACCGGGACCGTCAGTCACCTCGGCCACATCCTTCAGATAGACCGGCCGGTGAGCGTAGAGCGATACCACCAGATTTTTCACCTCCTCCGCCGAGCGCAGCATGCCGCCGGCGCTGACGGTGCTCACCCGGCCATGGCTCACCAGGGTGCCCGCGGGGATGTCGATGTTGGTGGCCTCCAGCACCTGGCGGAT
>JANNJF010000023.1:0-2954 GCA_031405715.1 Gammaproteobacteria bacterium
CTCCAGCAAGAGCGACTTGCGGATGGCGACGAAGCGCCCGAGCATGTTGACCGACTGTTGATGCTCCGGCGACCAGTCTGGCTTGTAGAACGGGCGGCCCACCTTGTCGTCGGCCAGACGATTGGCCTCGTCGGTGTAGACAATGTCGCTGGTCGGAAAAGTTCTGAGCTTCTCACAACGACCCCTTCAATTACTCCCAACGTGTGCCAGCGCTCTTCACCACCTTCAATCCGATCGAGCCTGCTCAACGCGAGCGGGTCGTCGAAGATTTCCCGCGCCAGCTCGAAACTGACGCCATGCTTTCTTCGATTCGTGAGATTTTTGTTCTCGTCCCACTCGATACGCACGCGGAAAATCCCTTTTTCTACGTATATACAATATTGTATATACGTAGAAAAAGGTGTCAAGAGCCCCTATGATCAGCGCGAAACCCGGGTTTTCCAGGGAAGCCCATCGAATTAACAATCGTGTAACGCAAGTTTAGTGTACAACGAAGCGTGGGTGAAAAAGTTGATGGGTGTCCTAGACTTCCCATGTGAATGAGTTCGGAATCGAGAATCTGGGACACCCACCTAATTGACAATCGTGCAACGCAAATTTAGAGCACCCACGAACCGCGAACCCAAAATAGATGGGTGTCCTAAACTTTGTGGGAGAGGTAGGACCGTTGCCAGGCGCCCCGCTTTTTGGGTCGTTGCGAGGGCGCGCCTTTTGCGCCCGTGGCAACCTCCTACAGCGAGTGCGGACTCAAGAATATAGGTGGGTGTCCTAGGTTTCTCCCCGACAAATCAACATCGAGATCGTTTGCCAGGTGTTGCAGGGACACGAATGATTGTTATCATCGATCACCATGACAGCGCGATTATCGGATTGCGAGCCGCAGGCACAATAAAGTAACATGTCAGCCTCCGGTAATTTTCGATGACCGAAGGCACTGGGTACATGGACGTGCCAAGTGTTTACTGGGGCCGCGGCACTACGAAGTTAAGGTTGTAAGGCAGTCACAAGGTGGCTGTTTAATATAGTTGGCAAGTTAACATTGAGGGAGAGTAACATGTATAAATCGCATTTAAAGGTAATAGGGATTGCATCGCTGATCGGTTTTTCCGGCATTGCCGGCAACGTCCAGGCTGCCGGGTTCTATGCGGGTGCCGATCTTGTTCAGCTTGATTCGGAGCTGGATTTCTTGACCCCGGGTATTCCGAAAGAGAAATATACAACCAGCCATCTCCGCCTGAAGGGCGGCATCGAAGCGACCAACTGGTTGTCCGTGGAAGCCCAGTTGCTGACCGGCGCTGACGATACGGCGGTAGATATATTCGGCGATACCTATAGCTATGACACAGGAATGATTTTTGGCATATTTGCCAAGCCGCACGTGATCATAGGGTCATTTGATCTGTATGGGTTGGTGGGCTATGCAACAGCAGATGCAGAATATGATTGTTCGCCATCGTGCCCTCCAAAATTAAAAGCTACTTTGAATGGCGTTGCCTATGGCGCCGGCGCACAGTTTCTGCTGACCAAGAACCTTAAAATTTCCCTGGATTACATGATGTATCATGATGGAAAGGAGAATGCCAGTGACGGTATAGTGTCAGGCCCCGTTGATGTTACAACCAGCGGTTTTGGCCTTGGCGTTAACTATACATTTTGATAGTTGATTGAAATAAGTTCTTGATTTATACAAAGCAAGACAGCCTATGAACCACGTGGTTCATAGGCTGAAACATCAGAAGAACAGGCTGCGATTTTTTGGCACCCTCCTGCTGCTGCTAACGGGGCTATGCTGCTAACGGGGTCGGACCTTCCCAACCCCATGAATAAAAAAAGAGATCAGGATAATTCACGCACAAATACGCCGTTAAAGAACCTATTTTACCGCCCAAAACACGTCTTTTGTCGACTGTGCGTCACCCCCTGGATATCTCGGTATCAATACCTATATATCAAGGAGAGAGTGCGCGAGCCAGCGGTGCCCAGCATTTCTAGCCCCGAAAAACCTACTAAAAAGGCCACGGGGAGGTTGTTTTTTGGGTGACAATTGCTTAGATATCGATGAGTGGGGGAGGTCCGACCCTGAATTCCTAAATTCTGAAGTTTCAATCTTCAAGGCTCCTTCGGACTGCCTTCATCGACATCTCGTGTCAACCGGTACTCCCCATAGATGGCATAGATCACCGGGATGACCAGTAGCGTCAGCAGCGTCGAGGAGACCATGCCGCCGACCATGGGTGCGGCGATACGTCGCATGACATCGGCGCCGGCACCGTTGCCCCACATGATGGGCAGGAGGCCGGCCGTGATGGCGGTGACGGTCATGAGTTTGGGGCGCAGGCGCCCGGCCGCGCCCTGTATGATTGCGCGGTGCAGTGCCTGGGTATCGAGACGTAGTCCTAGTTTGTCGCGACTTTCGCGGTATGCCATGTCGAGATACATCAACATGACCACCCCAGTCTCGGCCGCGACCCCTGCGAGTGCGATAAAACCGACGGCGACAGCGATGCTCATTTGATAGTCGAGGAGATATACCAGCCACACGCCGCCGACGAGTGCGAACGGCAGCGACAGCATCACTATCAAAGGCCGCACGAGATCTTGGAAATTGAGATACAACAGAACAAAGATCGTCACCAGCGTCAGCGGTACGACCAACTGCATGCGATTGACGACGCGCTGCATGTGCTCGTACTGTCCGCTCCAGGCAACACTGTAGCCGGCCGGCAGCGTCACCTGCGCCGCTACCGCGGCGCGCGCCTCATTCAGGAACGAACCGATGTCGCGTTCTGCGACATCGACGTACACCCAGGTATAGGGAAAATGGTTGGCGCAGGTTATCCGCGGATACTTCAACTATCATGCGGTGCCAACCAACTCTCGAAGCCTGAGTGCGTTTCGCTATCACGTGACAGTCCTCTGGCGGCGGTCGCTCAAGCACCGCAGTCAGCGGGATG
>JANNJF010000024.1:0-4190 GCA_031405715.1 Gammaproteobacteria bacterium
CGCCTGGGCAGGATGGAGGGTCGGGTCGTAGCGCGAGGGCCACGTTAAGCCGATCTTCCTCGGGAAGTGACGTGGGGACTGATTATTCACCAGACTGCGTGCGCAGCGAACTCAACGGAAGATTGACAATTCGTTCCCGGCTGGCATTCTGCGCGACCTTGGTTGCCTCGGTAGCTCAGTTGGTAGAGCAGTTGACTCTTAATCAATAGGTCGTAGGTTCGACTCCTACACGGCCCACCATAACCCTCCGGCCCGGTGTCTCAGACACTGGGCCGTTTTTTTTGTCTCAATTTCCACCAGATTCCTGTTATGATTGGGTCGGTTTCCAGGGTATTCTGGAAAGGGTATTCTGGAAACCGCAGGCCGTATTCCCGTTACGTCGGACGCGCGCTGCGAATGTGGCGGAATTGGTATACGCGCTGGATTTAGGTTCCAGTGGGGAAACCCATGGGAGTTCGAGTCTCCCCATTCGCACCATTAACTATCTTTAAGTTAAGGCTTTGAGCGGTAACCTGACTATTTTAATCAGGTACTTGGAGTCCCCGGAGTGAACCGGTATGATTAGGTTGAAGGACAAGATCAATTATGGGCATTAATGCCCTAGATTTATGAGGTTTATGTATGCAAGTATCCGTTGAATCCACTGGTAGCCTGGGTCGCCGCATGACGGTCTCCGTGCCCTCTGCGCAGCTGGAAAAAGAATTTTCCACGCGTATTCAGCGCCTGTTGCGTACCGCTAAATTTCCCGGTTTTCGGCCGGGCAAGGCCCCGTTGAAGCTGGTCGAGGCACAGTACGGTGGCAAGATCATGCAAGAGGTGATGGGTGACGTCATTCAGGCGAGTTTTTATGAGGCCGTGACAGACAAGGGCCTTAAGCCTGCAGGGGGTCCCTCCATCGAGCCCAAGACCGCTGAACGGGGTCAGGATTTCGAGTATGTGGCCGTTTTCGAGGTCTATCCAGAGATATCCCGCCTTGAGATTGCAGGCATCAAGATTGAGCGTCCGGTGGCACACGTGGACGACGCGGACGTGGATCGGACCCTGGAATCGCTCCGCAAACAGCGCCTCACCTGGGTCCCCGTAGCGCGTGCTGCCCAGAGCGGCGACCAGTTGACCCTGGACTTCGAAGGCAGCCTGGGGGGTACACCGTTCGAAGGGGGTGCTGCCAAGGACTTTAATCTGGTGCTCGGTAGCCACTCCCTGGTGGACGGCTTCGAGGAAGGCCTGCTCGGGGCCAAGGCGGGTGAACAGCGTACATTGGACATCACTTTCCCGGCGGATTACCGCAATACCCGTCTGGCCGGCCAACTCACCCAGTTTGCTGTTACGGTAAAAGCCGTGGCAGAGCCGGTTCTGCCCGAGGTCAACGATGATTTTGCGCGCCAGCTGGGCATGCCGGATGCCAGTGTCGATACCCTGAAGAAAGAGGTGCGGGTCAGTCTTGAGCGTGAACTCAGCGACCGGGTTCGCAGCCAGGTGCGCGATCAGGTGTTCAAGGCGGTGATGCAGGCCAATGCCGTGGATGTGCCGAAGGCCCTCGAACAAGCCGAGATTCAGCGCCTTTTGGAGGGCACACGTGCCAATCTGGCGGCGCAGGGGCTGCCCGCAGACCGTGTCCCCTCCGATCCCGCGGCCTATGCCAGCCAGGCACGCCAACGTGTTGCTTTAGGGCTGATCTTGGCGGAATTGGTGAAAGTACGCGGCCTCAAGGCCGAGGCGGACCGCGTGCGCGCCCGGATACAGGAGATGGCGGCCACCTACGAATCTCCCGAGACGTTCGTCGAATGGCACTATTCCCAGCCGGAACGCCTGGCGGAGATCGAGTCCCTGGTGCTGGAAGAGCAGGCCGTGGAGCTGTTGCTGCAAACCGCAGAAGTGGTGGACAAAAAGATGTCATTCTTGGAGCTCACTGAGCAGAAGTCCAGCCATAGTTAACCGAGTCAACGGGAATTTAAGAGGGCTTAACGCGATGAAGGGCATCATGAAGGATTCCGACAGTTTTGCTCCCCAGGGTCTTGGGCTGGTTCCGATCGTGGTGGAGCCCACAGGCAGGGGCGAGCGCTCTTTCGACATTTTTTCGCGCATGCTGCGCGAACGGCTCATTTTCCTGGTTGGCCCGGTAGAAGACTACATGGCCAATCTGGTGGTGGCGCAGCTGTTGTTCCTCGAATCCGAGAACCCGGACAAGGACATTTACCTCTATATCAACTCACCCGGTGGCGCGGTGACCGCTGGGCTGGCCATCTATGACACCATGCAGTTCATCAAGCCGGCGGTGAGCACCGTTTGTATCGGTCAGGCGGCCAGCATGGGGGCCTTGCTGCTGGCCGGTGGGGCGGCGGGTAAGCGCTTCTGTCTGCCGCATTCACGCATGATGATCCATCAGCCCTTGGGTGGATTTCAGGGGCAGGCCACGGACATCGATATCCATGCCCGGGAGATACTGCGGGTACGTGATCGACTGAATAATATATTGGTCACCCATACCGGGCAGACCCTGGAGAAAATCGACAAGGATACGGAGCGCGACAACTTTATGGACGGGCCGGAGGCGGTGGCCTACGGCCTGGTGGACTCCATTCTGGAAAAGCGTCCATAATGCAGTTGTGCTATAAATTATAGATATAGGCCTTCATATCAGACGGAAATGACGGTGCAATTCTGGACTCAATCCTCCAGGAATAAAATGGGGCAATAATGGCAGACGATAACCATAGTGGTCGTGGCGACGGGAAGGGCGAAAAGCTCTTGTACTGCTCGTTCTGCGGGAAGAGCCAGCATGAGGTGCGTAAGCTCATAGCGGGTCCCTCGGTCTTTGTGTGCGATGAATGTGTCGAGCTGTGTAACGACATCATCCGCGAAGAAGTTCAGGAGGAAACCAACGCCGCGGTGTCGCGGAACAAGTTCCCAACACCGCACGAGATCTGTGAGATTCTGGACGAGTACGTCATCGGTCAGCCCAATGCCAAGAAGGTGCTCTCCGTCGCGGTCTACAATCACTACAAACGGATCGAGAATGAAGGAAATATCGGCGATGTGGAGCTCTCCAAGAGCAATATTCTGCTGATAGGACCCACTGGTTCCGGCAAGACCCTGCTGGCGGAGACGCTGGCACGCCTTCTGAACGTTCCCTTCACCATCGCCGATGCGACGACCCTGACGGAAGCCGGCTATGTGGGCGAGGATGTGGAAAACATCATCCAGAAGCTGTTGCAGAAGTGCGATTACGATGTGGAGAAGGCGCAGAAGGGCATTGTGTATATCGATGAGATCGACAAGATCTCACGCAAGTCCGACAATCCCTCGATCACGCGCGACGTTTCCGGCGAAGGTGTGCAACAGGCGTTACTGAAATTAATCGAAGGCACCATCGCCTCGGTCCCGCCCCAGGGTGGGCGCAAGCATCCGCAGCAGGAGTTTCTGCAAGTCGATACCCGCAATATCCTGTTTATCTGCGGCGGTGCCTTTTCCGGCCTTGAGAGAGTTATTCGCGACCGCTCCGATAAGAGCGGCATCGGGTTTGGGGCCGATATCAAGAGCAAGTCTGAAAAGAAGGAGATCGGCGAGGTGTTGCGCGCGCTTGAGCCAGAGGACCTGATCAAGTACGGGCTGATTCCCGAATTCGTAGGACGTCTTCCGGTGGTGGCGGTATTGAGCGAGCTGGACGAGGAGGCGTTGATACGTATCCTCACTGAACCCAAGAATGCCCTGATCAAGCAGTATCAGAAACTGCTCAAGCTGGAAGGTGTTGATCTCGATGTACGTGTTGACGCCCTGGCCGCGGTGGCGCGCAAAGCCATGGACCGTAAGACGGGCGCACGCGGTCTGCGGTCGATATTAGAACAAGCCTTGCTGGACACGATGTTCGACCTGCCGTCGCTGGAAGGCGTCGAAAAAGTCACGGTGGAAGCGGCGGTCATCACCGATGGGGCACAGCCTCTGCTGGTCTACGAGGAGAATGCGGATCAGGCCACCAAACGGGTATCGACCAGACCCTGATCCCTGACAGGGCCTGGATGGCCTTGTCGCCCTGGTACAGGAGTATCCCGCGACCGGCTCGCAAGCGGTCCAGTATCCGAATGCGGAGAGTGCATTTGCTTACTAGGCGCACACGAGCAAGGTGCCACCAACTCGCACGCGACCGCTCATCGCCGGCACGAGTAGCCGATTGGCTGTCTCCACCAACTCGC
>JANNJF010000025.1:0-1117 GCA_031405715.1 Gammaproteobacteria bacterium
GGTGGTCGCGGCCACTGCTTGGATCTTGGTAGTCAGCTTATGTGGGCGGCCCAAGACTGCAGCGCCGCCATGGTCTCATCCACTATCAGACCGGTGCCGCCCTGCCGGACGATTTGTACGCCAAGATGATCGCCGCCAAGAATTTCCAGTCGGCCATGCAGATGGTGCGGCAGATCGAATTCTCGCTGTTCGACATGCGCCTGCACAGCGACTTCGATCCGGACGGTGGCAAGAGCGTGTTGCAACTGCTGGACGAAGTACGCCAAGAGGTGGCGGTGATCATGCCGCCGGCGTTCAACCGCTTTCATAACGGCTTCTCGCACATTTTTGCCGGGGGATATGCCGCGGGCTACTACAGCTACAAATGGGCCGAGGTGCTGTCGGCGGATGCCTTCAGCAAGTTCGAGGAGAACGGCGTGTTCGATCGTCGCACCGGCGAGGAGTTTCTGCACAGCATATTGGAACAGGGCGGCACCTATGAGCCCATGGAGTTATTCGTAAAATTCCGCGGCCGTAAACCGAGCATCGATGCCCTGTTGCGGCATTCCGGTCTGGCCGCATGACAAAGGGGGATGTGATGTCGCTAAGAGGTATTGGGGTAGTATTGTTGCTGGCGCTGTGGCTGCCGGGCATAGCGTGGGCGGAAACCGCTTATGTGTCGGATAAGATCCAGGCGGGCATACGCGCGCAGCCGAACAAAGAGGGCCCAGCGCTTAAAACCGTGTCCACCGGCGCGGTACTGGAGGTGTTGGAGCGCATGGCCGGTTTTGCGCGCGTGCGTGATGCCGACGGCACCGAGGGATGGATAGACGCCGGCGTCTTATCGGCGGAGCCACCCGCCCGCGCACAGTTGGAAGGCCTGAAAGATCAGCTGAATAGTCTTAAGGCACAGGTGGATAAGGCGCACGTCACCCTGGCCCAGGAAACCGCCAAGTCCGCGGAACTGGCCAGGAAGCTCGCGGAAAAAACCGCCCAGCCGACACCCACTCCCCAGCCAGTCGTGACGCCGGCACCCGAAACATCGCCCGATGTGCAACCGGCAGACCATGCCTGGTTCAGCCTGGGGTGGAGTGCATTTTCTTTTGCTATGCTGGTAGTAGGTTTCTTTGCCGGCGTG
>JANNJF010000026.1:0-3852 GCA_031405715.1 Gammaproteobacteria bacterium
TCGACTTCGATGGTGATGGGCTGGCGACTGGGGTTGGGGAAAATCGCATTCAGGCGTGCGGCGCCGACGCTGGGGATGCCGAGGGTGGCGATACGCCGTCCCACCAGATGTGCCGGATTGACCACCACTTTTTTGCTCAGCATGGCCAGGCTGTAAGTGACCATGTCGGGCGCCTTGACCAGCACGGTAAAGCCCAATTTCTGGATGCGGTAGTCGGTGAAATGCGCCTCATCCAGCGCCAGGTCGTAAGCCTTGCCCTGATGTATTGTGTACCAATAAGAGAAGAAGTTGTCGTGTGTCAGCAGCACGCATTTTCTGCCTGTGACCTTGCCGATGTATTCCGTCAGCGGCTGATAGACGGTGTGGGTGGTGGCCTCGCGTTGCATCGGCTGGATCGCCAGGATCAATGGCGGCGTGTCGGCCGCCGCCGCAGCCCCGCTGAGGAAAGTCAGCAGCAGGGCAGTCAGCCAGGCAGGCAAATGTGCGGGCAGTAGGCGGCGGATCCGGGTCCGGGTGGTAACGGGCTTGACCATGATTCTCGTTTTATTTAAGCGCTGGTGTCGGGCAGGTAGGTGTCATCGGTTACGTGGACGACAGGGCCGGTTGTTTTATATCATCACCAATCAGCTGGTTATCCCATAATAACGAATAACGCGTTCAGCGGCGATCCCGAACCCGGCGACGGCGGGGGTCTCCCCGTTTTATGCTCCCGCGGGCATAGTGTAGACTCGCTGCACGCAAGCATTAAGGAGAAGATGACCATGGTACGCACAGAGACGCCGGTTTGCGAATTCGACCAACCAGCGGTGGATTTTTCCCTACCAGGGGTGGATGGCAAGACCTGGACCCTGGCCAATAGCCGTGGTGAAAAGGGGCTGCTGGTGATGTTTATCTGCAATCATTGCCCCTACGTCAAGGCGGTGCTGGAACGCATCATCCGTGACGCCACGGAGCTCAAGCCCCTCGGCGTCAATACCATCGCCATCATGTCCAACGACCCGACGGACTACCCGGAGGATTCGTTCGACAATATGCAGCGCATCGCCCAAACGATGCACTTTCCCTTTCCCTATGTATACGACGAGAGCCAGGAAGTGGCCCAGGCCTATGGCGCGGTCTGCACCCCCGACTTCTTCGGCTACAACGCTACTCTGCAATTGCAGTATCGCGGGCGCTTGGACGAGAGTCGCAAGGAGCCGGCTCCGCAGGCACGCCGCGATCTGTTCGAGGCCATGAAGCAGGTGGCGTTGACCGGTCAGGGACCACGTGTGCAGATCCCGTGCATGGGCTGCTCGATCAAATGGAAAAATCAATAAATCAGTAGCAAGTTTCAAGTGGCAAGTAGCAAGGGTCGAATCTGGTTTTCCTTGCCACTTGATACTTGCCACTTGCTACTGATTTCCAGCCACCTGAATTTATGTTTACAGAAGAGACCTTTTACCGGCCGCCGGAGACCGGGCGGGAAGTTCGCCAGCTTCCCGCCCCGGTCTACAATCTGGCCCATTTGCTGCTGGCACAGAGCGAGACGGGTTGTGTTTTTGTGCCGATCCGCAGCATGCAATACATGGCGGTGCTGGATGCTGAAGAATGTATCTTCGTGCATCACGAAGGCCGGCGCATGATTGAACTGGCCTGGCGTAATTTCCGCCCCGGCGAGCGCACCGCGCTGACCGAGGCGGTGGCGTATGATCTTGTCTATTATTCGCCCTCCGGCTCCGCTACCATGGCGCGCCTGCAAGGGGAGTTCTATCTGGCGCTGCAGGCGCTGGAAAAGAAACAATCCCCCCCGCCCAAACCGGCGCGTATCCTGAAACTCGATGTCGGCAATTCCTGACATGACACCACAAGTCACTATCTTCAAGGCGGGCGTGGATCTCAAATTCCTGCGCGAGCAGGTGCGTGTTGCCGCATGCGAAGAGCTATTGCCGCGTTTTGCCGATGTGCAGCGCCACATAAAGCGCGACGGCAGCATCGTGACCGAGGCCGATCACGCGATGCAGAGCCGCATGCAGAAGATACTGGCGGAACACTGGCCGCAGTACGATTTTCTCGGCGAGGAAATGTCGCGCGAGCGGCATGAGAAGCTCACCGCCCAGCCTGACCGGGGGTTATGGTGCCTCGACCCCCTCGATGGTACGAGTAATTTCACCGCTGGCCTGCCGTATTTTTGCGTATCCCTGGCGTTGCTGGTGGAGGGCCAGATGGAGGTGGGTCTGATCTATGACCCGGTGAGGGACGAGTGTTTTATGGCGCAGCGCGGCAAGGGCGCGTGGCTCAACGGCATCTCCATGGGCACCATGGCGACCCTCGGCCTGCCGCTGCAGCGCTGCATCGCCGTGGTGGACTTCAAGCGCCTCAAGCCGGACCTGGCCGCCACCCTCGCGGCACACCCGCCCTTCGGTTCGCAGCGCAACTTCGGCTCCAGCGCCTTGGATTGGTGCTGGCTGGCGGATGGCCGATTCCATGTCTATCTGCACGGTGGCCAGAAACTCTGGGATTACGCCGCCGGCAGCTTGATTCTGGCGGAGGCCGGCGGCAAGGCGCTGACCCTCGACGGCGAGGAGGTCATTGCCCCGGACCTGCAGTCCCGCTCGGTGGTGGCCACCCTGGACCCGGACTTATTCCATATCTGGATGGCATGGGTGCGCGAACATCACCGGCCGTGAGCCGGAACCAAGCCGCGGTCGTGCCCGTGGTTCCCCAAAGTATTTAATGACCGCATAAAACCCTGCCTGATCAGGTGATTAAACCCCTATTTGGCCCGTTCACCGGGGCCGCTGCGGAAATTGGCGCAAAAGTCAGACTATTGCCGAATCAGACCCAGTGAGCGAGAATACCGGGCTGATTTTTGACAAATACGCATATTCCCTATAAGTGCGGATGACCCAAGGCGCTTCGCAGAATAAAGCACAACCGTCCCTTTGGCAGGCAGTATCACAGCGGGGTTGATGGACATGCCCAGCCAGGGGATTTTATTCATTGCGCCGAACACAGGGCGGCGCGGTGGAAGCAGCGGGGTTTATAGTCATTTGGCATAACCGTTTGGCCGGCCGCGTCGTCAGCGCCTCACCAGTTCCGGTTGCTTGATTAACGAATGTTACCGTTCGACGACGGGGTCGGCAGGTCGGACGGGCAGAAACGAATTCATCATTATTATTTAAAGAGGATCAGCCCATGTCAGCGAAACCCAACCAGGCTTTACCCGGCCGTCGTGACCTGGCCAACGCCATCCGCGCACTGTCCATGGATGCCGTGCAAAAGGCCAACTCCGGCCACCCCGGCGCCCCCATGGGCATGGCCGACATCGCGGAAGTGCTGTGGAACGATTTCCTCAAGCACAACCCGACCAATCCCAAGTGGGTCGATCGCGACCGTTTTGTCCTGTCCAACGGCCACGGCTCGATGCTGATTTATTCGCTGCTGCACCTCACCGGCTACGATCTGCCCATGGACGAGCTGAAGAATTTCCGTCAGCTGCACTCCAAGACCCCGGGTCATCCGGAATACGGCTATGCCCCAGGCATCGAGACCACCACCGGCCCCCTGGGCCAGGGCATCACCAATGCCGTGGGCATGGCGCTGGCGGAGAAGGTGCTCGCCGGCCAGTTCAACCGCGATGGCCACCATGTGGTCGATCACTACACCTATGTGTTCCTCGGCGACGGCTGCCTGATGGAGGGCATCTCGCACGAGGCCTGCTCCCTGGCCGGGACTCTGGGCCTGGGCAAGCTCATCGCGTTTTATGACGACAACGGCATCTCCATCGACGGTCATGTCGAGGGCTGGTTCACCGACGACACACCCAAGCGTTTCCAGGCCTATGGCTGGCACGTGGTGAGCAATGTCGACGGC
>JANNJF010000027.1:0-3723 GCA_031405715.1 Gammaproteobacteria bacterium
CATCGGCGACGACGATACCCTGGTCGGCTTCGGCTCCACCCTCGCGTTGGACTCCCTGGATGTGCTGCAGGTGAATGTCGCCCTCACCAAGCAATACGACGTGCGCATCCAGGACAGCAAACAGGCGCGCCGCGTAATGAAATCCATCAACGCCCTGGCCAATTTCATCCGGCCAACCTGAGAGGCCCACCGCATGACCCGAGTACGCATACGTGGGCTGGGCCTGCTCACCTCCTACGGCATGGGCCTGGCCAGCACGGTCCTCGCGCTGCGGCAGGGCCGCAGCGGCATCACCCCGCTGACCCTGTTTCCCCTCGACATCGCCGACCGCTTCCAGGTCAACCAGTTCGATCACGCGCGCTTTCCCACGGACGAGACCGGTACCGAGGAACTGCTGCTAAGCGTGGCGCGCGACGCCCTGGCGCACTCCGGTCTGGCGCACGCGCCACCGGACGCGCTGCGCGACTGCGCCCTGGTGCTCGGCACCAGCGGATTTCTGTTCGCCGCGGAAACCGAATACCGGCGCCACTTCGCCGACACCGGCGAGGTGTCGACGCCGCCGCTGCGCGCCAGCGGCTGGTACGCCGCACGCATCGCGCAACTATTAGGTATCACCGGCCCGGTGTTCACCCTGTCCACCGCCTGCTCGTCCAGCGCCAACGCTCTGCTGGCGGCGGGCGACCTGATCACGCGCGGCGAAGCGCGGCGCGCCCTGGTGATCGGCGTCGAGGGCCTCAGCAGCATCACCCTCACCGGCTTTCAATCCCTCATGCTGCTGGATCCGGACGGCTGCCGGCCGTTCGACGCACAACGCGCCGGCCTGCAACTGGGCGAGGGCGTGGGCGCCCTGGTGCTGGAGGCCGAGACCGATGATGCGGCGCGCGGGGATTTTCTGCGCGGCGGCGCCAACCTGTGCGACATCCACCACGTCACCAGCGCCAGCCCCGACGGCAGCGCCATGCACGCGGTGATGGAACAGGCCCTCGCGACGGCGGCGTTGGACGCCCACGCCATCTGCGCCATCAAGGCCCACGGCACCGGCAGCGAGGACAACGACGCGGCCGAGGCCGCCGCCATGCGCGCCCTGTTCGCCGACCGCCCGCCGCCGTTCACCGCCATCAAGCGCTACGTCGGTCACACCCTGGGCGCCTGCGGCGCGATCGAAACCGCGACCTTCCTCGGTTGCCTGCGCGCCGGTTTCATCCCCGCCACCGCCGGCTTCCAGCACACCGACGCGGCACTCCAGATTCAACCGCTCACCCAAGGCATGCCCGCGGGCGCCGGCCATTACATGCTCAACTTCTTCGGCTTCGGCGGCAACTACGCCTCGCTGGTGATCTCCCATGACTGATGCGCGCCACACCCCCATCTACATCCGCGCGGCGGCGGCCCTCGGCCCGCAGGGCGATTACCAGACAGCGCAGCGCCGAGTGCTGCAGGCCGACCCGGCGCCGCTAGAGCTCGCGGCCCTGACGCGCGCCATCGTCGGCCAGTCCCTGCGCCAGGCGTCGCACTTTGTGGAACTCGCCGTGGTCGGCGCGCAGGTGTGCCTGCAGCGCCTGGGCCAGCCCACTTACACCGTCACCCCGGTTTATCTCGGCACGGGTCTCGCGGAAGTGAACAAGACCACGGCGCTATTTGAACAAGTCTTGCCGCCCGGGGCGGGGTTGGCGTCGCCCTTCGACTTCATCAACGCCGCCAACAACATGGCGGCCTTCTACGTGGCGCGGCGCGCGCAATTCAGCGCGCGCAATCTCACCGTCACGGAAGAGGAGTTTTCCTTCGAGTGGGCACTGAAACTGGCCCTCGGGGATCTGCGCCACGCCGGCTTCGAACAGGCCCTGGTGGGCGGCGTGGACGAGAGCTCGCGCCCACGCGCGGATCACCTGCGCCGCATCAGCCTGCGCGCGGATCAACCCATGGGCGAAGGCAGCGCTTGGTTGTATCTCACCAAGGATCCGACCGATGCCGTGGGCGAAGTGTTGTGCGTGGAGCAACTGGCCATGGCACCGGGCATGTCCTTCGGCGACTGGGCGCAGACCGTCGCCACCTGCGTGGCCCGCTTTGGCGAGCGCAACGCACCACTGCATCTGCTGCCGGGGTTCCGTCTCACCTTGGGCGATATCCACGCCCTGCTCACGCGGCTGCCACGCGCGACGCTGACGGATTATCTGAGTTACTGCGGCTGCTACCATACCGCGGCGGCCTTCGGCATCGGCATGCAATTCGACGAACCGGCGGCGCCGGTGGCGCGTTACTTTCACGTGAACCGCGATGCGACGGGGCGGACGCTGGTGATCGGGGTTCGCCGGGGATCGGTTGCGGCGCAGGCCGGTTAGTCTCAGCACCCGTCCCTTCTAGGAACACTGTCTTTGGAGTGCGGCGGCTCGCCGCCGCTTTATTGCCGGGAGCTTGCTCCCGGCGGGGCTTAGGGCGCGGCGCAGCACCCTATCCTTAGAACCATGTTGTCGCGCTACCGCGCGGCTCTCAAAGCTAATTGCGGGTCCCGCCCCGCGGGCGGGACCCGCAATTAGGGGTTAAGGCCGCGCGGGAGCGCAACAATAGGGGTGCAAGGATAAGGGACTGTGCACGCTGACGCCGCGTCGGGAGCAAGCTCCCTTTATGACAGCGGCGGCGAGCCGCCGCACTCCAGATGAGTACCTAGACCGCGTTTTTCAACGCGCGGAAGATGCGTTCTTCCCGATCGGCGCAGTCGCGCAGAATTTCCGCAAGCTCAGCATACGCCGAAGCCTCATCCCCCTGCCCCTTGCACAACATCGCCCCGCGCACCGCGAACTCGCGCCAGCGGTCGCCGGTCTCGGTGAGTTGTTTACCTGCCTCGGCCAGGGCCGGCAGGTTGAGCAGCGCCGCCGCCTCCTGCAGAAACGCCGCGTACATGAAACGGAAGCCGGCGCCGCCGGTGCCGATCTCTTCCTGCATGCGCACCACACTGCCGACCCAGACGCGGGCGCGGTGCGCGCCCAGCTTGGCCGGCCAACGCTGCAGGTTCTTGGCCAGGCTGCGGATGCCACGCACGCCGAGAAACGGCAGGGGCACGTCCACCATGCGCTTGGCGGTGTGCTTGATCGCGGTGCGCACCGCCTTTTCCAAGTCCGGCGCCGCCGGCACGCTTTCCGGATAGTAGATCAGACCCTTGGGCGCGAACACGCCCTTGGCGAAGCGCGCGCGTTGCAGATCGGCGCTGGGACAGGTGACCGCGTCCTCGAACACCGGATCGCTCAGCAGGTAATCGTCGCCGCGTTTGCCATAGGCCACCAGGTTATGCGCGTTGAACTGGAAGCGCATGTCCTGGGGGAAATACGGCAGCCAGAACACGCAGGTCTGCAACCCCACCGGGCGGCCCTGGACGAGAAATTCGTCGAGGGCACGCATGCCCTGCCCCTGATCGCGGAAGCGATGCTGGCGCATGCTGATGCCGAGGCGTTTGCATACGTTCTTGATGATGCTGCGCGGCGCGTCGCGGTAGGCGGTGAGCGGGATGCCGCCGACTTTGATCAGCGGCAGGTGCAGAAAGAACAGTCCGCCACCGATGCCGAACACCATGGGCTCGCTCAGGTCGAGGCCCTGGTGACGCAGCAGCGCGCTCAGGGTACCGGACTCGCAATGACCGGCGTGGCGGTGATCGAAGGTTGGGTTCATGGACGGCGACTCACAATAAAATGTATGGGGAAGTTAAGAGACCTCCGAACAAGTCCCCTCTCC
>JANNJF010000028.1:0-5959 GCA_031405715.1 Gammaproteobacteria bacterium
AGCACGCGGCTGCCGCCGATATGCGGCGTCAGCAAGTCGTCGCGGCCGAGCAGGCCCTGGCCGATGTAGATGGGATAACTGCGTTCACCCAGATCAAGCGACAGGGTTTTCATTTTGCCACAACGCCTTGAGGTGATCGACCACATCGCGCGCCACGGCCTGCGGACTGCGCCGGTCCGTATCGACGATGACGTGTGCCGTGTTGAGGTATAACGGTTCGCGCAGGCGCACGATTTCCTCCAACTTGCTGCGCGGGTCTTCGGTCTGCAGCAAGGGGCGGTTACGGTCGCGCCGTGTGCGCTCCGACAGTATATCGATGTTCGCCCGCAGGTAGACCTCGCTACCGCGAGTGCGCAGCGCCTGGCGGTTGTCCTCGCTCAATATCGCCCCGCCGCCGGTGGCGAGCACGATGTTGCTTTTGCCCGTCAGTTCGTCGATCACGGCGCTTTCGCGCCGGCGGAAGCCGGCCTCGCCTTCGATCTCGAAAATCAGCGGGATATCGGCGCCGGTGCGACGTTCAATCTCGTGATCGGTATCGAGAAAATCCATTTTGAGCAGCGCGGCGAGTTGCCGTCCTATGGTGGATTTGCCCGCGCCCATGGGGCCGATGAGGAATATGCTGCGTGCGACTGTCATGACTGGCATATGCCAGTATCGCACGAATAAATCAAGGGGAAAGCAAACGGTGGGGCAGGCCACCCCCGGACGGACGGCGCGAGCCGTCTACCCGGGGTTTCGGACTACTTCATGCTGAGCGTATCCGACAGGATGCGCGGGGTCAGGAAGATCAGCAGTTCAACTTTGTTGTCGAATTTGTTGTTCTTTTTGAACATCCAGCCCAGCAAGGGGATGTCGGCGAAAAACGGCACTTTGGTCAATGTGTTGGCCTGCTGCTGTTCGTAGATGCCACCAATCACCACGGTCTCGCCGTTACTCAGCAGTACCTGGGTGGTGATTTCCTTTTTGTTGATCAGACCGGCGTTGGCGTCCACGAAGCTGTCCTTGGTCACCAGCACATCAAGAATAATGCGGTCGTCCGGGGTGATCTGTGGTGTCACCTCCAGGGCCAGCACCGCCTTCTTCGTCACGGTCGTGCCGACGCCCAGGACGGAGGTGGTGAATACCCGCTCCTGACCTTGCTCGATGCGCGCCTTCTTGGAGTTGGCGGTAATCAGGCGCGGACTGGAAATCACCTTGCCCCGGCCTTCGACTTCGAGGGCCGATAACTCCAGATTCAGCAGGTTGTTGTTGGGCAGGTGCATGATCGAGGTCGCGATCGATGCGGCCACCGACTTGTTGATACCGTCTGAGCCGAGGTCCACGCTCAGCGCATTACCGGCTAGATTCACCGGGTCGCCATTGAGGATGTCGACGTTGCAGTTCAGGGTACCGCAAGTCGTGAACTGGTTATTGCCGAGGGTGTCCTGGCGCACCACACCCCATTTCACGCCCAGGTTCTTGCTGAAATCGTCGGTCGCCTCCACTAAACGGGTTTCGATCATGACCTGACGCACCGGCTGATCCAGCTGGGAAATCAGCTTGCGCACTTCGCGCACCTTGGCCGGTGTATCCTGGATCAGGAGCGAGTTGGTGCGGATGTCCACCGTGACCTGTCCGCGCGGTGACAGCAGGGTGTTGGAATCCGTACCGGCGCTCGCGACATCGCTGGCCGTCGACAGCGCGGGATTGGCCGTCGCCGACGGCACACCCTCGATCGCCTTGATGGACTTCAACAGTTTGGCGATGTCGCCGGCCTTGGCGTAGTTGACCTGGATCAGCTCCGAGACCAGCGGTTCCAGCTCCAGCACTATCTTGCCCGCCTCGAGCGCCGCCTTATCCTTGGCGTTGACTTCGTCCGCCGGGCCCACGGTCACCACATTACCGCTGCGCCGCACCGCCAGGTTTTTCGCATTCACGATAATATCCAGCGCCTGGTCCCACGGCACATCCTTGAGGCGCAGCGTCAGGCTGCCCTTGACCGAATCACTGGTGACGAAATTCAGGCCGGTGAAATCGGCGATCACCTGCAGCGCTGCACGCACATCGATGTTCTGGAAATTCAGCGACAGCTTTTCGCCGGAATAGCCCAACTCATCCTTCTTCTTTTCCTCGCCCGGCTTGACCACCACCGGCTTGACGTTGACGGTGAACTCGTCACCCGCCTGATAGGCGAGCTGCTCGTATTTGCCTTTGGCGCTGATCACCATGCGCACGTTTTTACCCTGGGCGAAGGTGTCGATGGTCATGATCGGCGTAGCGAAATCCACCACGTCCAGACGTCGCTGCTGCTCGGGTGTGATTTGCGTATCGTGAAAATCCACGATGATCTCTCCGGCCTGCTCGCGGATGTCGATGCCCACGCCGGTATCCGACAGCTTGATGATCACCTTGCCATCGCCCAGACGGCCGCGACGAAAATCGATGTTCTTGAGGTGGTGCTTGCCCGGACGGGTGGCCGTGGCGAAGCGTGTGGTTTTCGCGGCCTGGGTGCCGGCGACCGTGCTGGACGGGTTATCGATGGTCAGCGTATAGCTGTTGCCTTCAATGACCGAGGTATAGGACGCCGACCGCACCAGATTGACCACCAAACGGGTCTTAGTATCGGCCTCAACGGCATTCACGCTCGCCACCACGCCCTCGCCCACGCGCAAGGAACTCTTATCCAGGGCCACGCCAGTGTTGGCGAAATCGAGGGCGATCCGCGCCGGATTGCTGGTGGTGAACACTGCGGGCGTGGCCGGCGCCTTGCTCATCTGCACACGGATCTGAATTCTGTCGCCCGGGAGCTTGGCGTACTTCATGTCCTGCACCATGTTCTTGTCGCTGACGGCTTTAGCGGCAGGCACTTCGCTGGGTGCCGCTGGGGCGACGGGCGGAGGAAGTGGCGCCTCGGCGGCGGGCGCCGGCGGTGGCACGTCAGGTGCTACCACCGGGGCGGCGGGCGTAGCGTCAGCGCCGCCTGCGACGGCCATGACCCGATAACCATCGGCGGCCTCTTCGATCTTCAGGCTGCCGGGCTCGGTCAGCAGCAGGTCCACGTGCGCCGCCGTGCCATTATCGGCGAGATAGGGATAGACGCCCTTGACCGTTCCACGTCCCTCGATATCCAGCACCGCTGTGCCTAACGTGGTTCCGGGGAAACTGATGCGCAGCCGCTGACCGCCTTCCAGGTTGGCCGTCTGATAGCTCGTCTTGCCGCTGAGCTGAATTTTCAAAGTGGGTTGGGCGCCGCTCTCATCCCAGGATATGGATGAAATTTCAGCGGCCTCAGCCGTGCCGCAGAGGGCCAGAAAACCCATCAGGAGCGTCCGAAACACCATCTCTTTAAGAGACGTCACGGGTTTCGTCGAGATTCTATTCATCACCTATTCCCCTTACTCCGTAATAGCGAGACTCGCCTCGCGTTCGACCCAATCACCCAAAGCGCCCTGTATCAGCTCCACCATATCAACTTTTTCTTCGGTGATTTTTTTCACCTTGCCAAAATTCTGACCCGCGTGGTTTCCGGTCTCCAGTTTGTGCACCGTGCCATCCGGCGCCTGGACGATCGCCCAAAAACGTTTGCCGCGCTCCAGGGTGCCCACCATCTTCAGGGAGTCGAGGGGGAAATCCTCCAACGGCTCCTTGCGGCGATTCATGTCGGGCTTGGGCCCGCTGCCCGTGCCTGGGCCTACGGCTTGCGCCTGCAGGTTGCGCGGGGCAAACGGATCGGTCAGTTCGGCAGCGGCGTAGACAAAGGTCTCGTTCGGTTTGATTTCCGGCAGCGGTTCGATTTTTGGTTTTCGATCCGCGTGCTCGTTTTTGACGAATTCGCGCAAATCATCCATGCCGTCGCTGGACGAGCAGCCCGTCAGCGCGAACAACAGCAACACTGCGAAGAGAGAGTAGGCTGTTTTCATATCGCTCATCCCCCCGCCTTGACGGGTGCCTTGGTGGGCCTCTTGCCCGGCGCCTTGCGCTGGATGTGCAGCTCCTCGGCCTCGAGATAGCGGTAGGTCTTGGCGGTCGCCGCCATGGACAACTTGCCGGCCTTGTCCGCGGTGATATTCAAATCACCGACCGTGACGATACGCGGCAACGCCGCCACGTCGCTGACAAATTCGGCCAACTCGTGGTAAGTGCCGGTGACCTTGATGCTCACCGGCAGCTCGGCGTAGAAATCCAGCGGCTTTTCCTTCTCCGGCTTGAACAGCACGAAATCCAGTCCGCGGCCGAGGCCCGCCTGGGTGATGTCGACCAGTAGATTGGGCACTTCGGTTTTGTTCGGCAGCTGCCGCAGCAGGGTGCCGAACTGCTCGCCCATTTCCTCCATCTGGCGTACGTATTCCGGCAGATTGATGGCGAGGGCCTTTTTGCCGCTGAAGGTGGTCTTGAGCGACTCTTCTTTTTTCTGTTCCTCGTCCAGCTGGGCGAGCTCGTCGGCGATGATAAAATAGTAGCCCGCGCCCAGGATCGCCAGGCAGGCCAAGCCGATGCCGGCGATTTTAATCGGCAGCGGCCAGCCGGATATATTGTTGATATCGATACTTTTCAGGTCGTCGAGCGTCATAAACCGGCCTCGGGGGTTTTCTCGGTCTTGGTTTTTTGTTTGACCCGCAGCGTGAATTGGCTGACGCGATCATTGCCCTTGGTCGAGATATTAATCACATCCAGATCGGGCTGAGCGAACCAATCGGAGGCATCGAGGTTGCGCATCAGCGCCGACACACGCGCGTTCGACTGGGCCATGCCGGCAATGGTGAAACCCGTGCCGACTTGTTTCAGGCTGGTAAGGTAAACGCCTTCCGGCAGCTTACGCACCAGATCATCGAACACGTGTACGATCTGAGTGCGCGCCGCCTGCAGCTGCTGGATCACCTGCATGCGGGCGATCAGCGCATCGCGCTGCTTCTTGAGTTCCTTGATCTGCTTGATCTGCTCATCGACTTTGACGATTTCCGCGTTAAGAAACTCGTTGCGCTTGCCCTGGTTCTCGATCTTGGTCGTGACATGCAGGTGCGCGTAGAACAGGACCAGCAGCATCAGCATGCCGGCGCCAACGCCGATGCTCAGCAGCTGGCGGTCCTGCTCCTTCTGACGTATCTCGCGCCAGGGCAGCAGATTCAGGCGTGTCATCATAGGTCGAATCCTCGCATCGCCAGGCCGCAGGTGATCATGAGCGATGGCGCGTCGTTGCTCAGCAGCTGCGGCTTGATGCGCGAGGCCAGGGACATGCTGGCAAACGGATTGGCGATGGTGGTCGGCACACCGATGCGCGCCGCCACCAGCTCGTCGATGCCCGGAATCTGGGCGCAACCGCCGGCCAGCAATACCTGATCGACGCTGTTGTACGGGCTGGACGAATAGAAGAACTGCAGCGCGCGCATCACTTCCTGGCACATGGCCTCCATGAAGGGACGCAGCACGTCGGTCTGGTAGTTGTCCGGCAGACCACCCTGCTTCTTGGCGAGTCCGGCCTCCTCGTAGGACAGCCCGTAACGGCGCTGTATCTCTTCCGTCAGCTGACGTCCGCCGAAGGTATGGTCGCGGGTGTAGACCGAACGGTTATTGTGCATGACGTTGATGTTGGTGGTGGTGGCGCCGACATCCATCAGGGCGATGGTTTTTTCCATGCCGCCCCCGGGCATGTGCGAGGCAATGAGGGAATAGGCGTTTTCCATGGCATAGGTTTCAATATCGATGATCGTGGGAATCAAGCCGGCTCCCTGGGTCACCGCAAGATAGTCCTCGACGATCTCCTTGCGACACGCGGCGATCAGCACATTCACCTGCTCCGCGCCGCTCTCGGCCGCTCCGAGCACCTGAAAATCCAGGTTCACCTCGTCCAAGGGATACGGTATGTAACGGTCCGCCTCCATCTCGATCTGCATCTGCATGTCGCGGTCCGTGAGACCCGCAGGCATATTGATGAGCTTGCTGATCACGTGCGATCCCGCCACGGCCACCGCCACGTTTTTAT
>JANNJF010000029.1:0-2831 GCA_031405715.1 Gammaproteobacteria bacterium
GCGCGCACCGCACACGATGTCCAGCACCTGGCGCTTACCGACGCTGACCCGACACACCTGTAGACGATCCGCCTGGGGATGGGGAACGGCTGTGAGTATCTCGCCCACCACCACCTGTTTGAGATCCGCCGCCACGGGGGCGATGGCGCCCACTTCCAGGCCGGCCATGGTCAGCTTTTCCGCCAGGGCCTCAGTGCTGAGAGCCAGCGGTATCCATTCACGCAACCATCGTTCGCTGATTTTCATGTGGCGTTAGTCTTTGCCGGCAAGTTAGCCATACATCGTCTCGTTGTTGTGACGCGCTGCGACCGGGGTCCAGCGGCGGCGCTGGTTATTTAAACTGCTGCAGGAATCTGAGATCGTTCTCGTAGAACAGGCGTAGATCGTTAACGCCGTACCGCAGCATGGCCAGTCGCTCGACCCCGAGACCAAAGGCGAATCCGGTGTAACGCTCGCTGTCGATGCCGACGTGGCGAAACACCTCGGGATGCACCATGCCGCAGCCCAACACCTCCAACCAGCCGGTGTGTTTGCACACGCGGCAACCGCCGCCGCCACAGATGACGCACTCGATATCGGCTTCCGCCGACGGCTCGGTGAACGGAAAGAACGACGGGCGGAAGCGCACGCGCAGGGATTTCTCGAAGAAGCGTTCGAGAAAATCGCTCAGCAGTCCTTTGAGGTCGGCGAAGCTGACGTTCTCGTCCACCATCAGGCCTTCGATCTGATGAAACATGGGCGTATGGGTGATATCCGAGTCGCAGCGATAGACGCGTCCCGGGGCGATGACCCGCATCGGTGGTTTGTGGGCCTGCATATAACGTATCTGCACCGTTGAGGTATGGGTGCGCAGCAGCGTACGTGCATCAAAGTAGAATGTGTCATGCATGGCGCGCGCCGGATGGCTGGCCGGCATGTTCAAGGCTTCGAAGTTATGAAAATCGTCCTCGATCTCCGGGCCATCGGCGGTTTCGAAACCCATATGCAGAAACAACGACTCCAGACGTCGCAGGGTACGGGTAATGGGGTGTGCCCCGCCCAGGCGCACACCGCGCCCCGGGAGGGTGACGTCGAGGGTCTCGCCGGCAAGCTGCGCCGTGCGTTGCGCGCTGTCGAGGGCCTCCCGACGGGTATTGAGGTCGGTCTGCAGCGCACTCTTGGCGTCGTTCACCCACTGCCCCACCCGTGGGCGTTCCTCCGGCGGCAGAGTACCCAGTTGCTTGAGCTGTTCGGTGAGCACACCCTTCTTGCCCAGATAATGCACGCGCAACTGCTCCAACGCGACGACATCGCGGGCAAGCGCCACGGCGCTGCGGGCTTCTTCCAACAGTTGTGTCAGCTGATCCTGGGGGCTGGCGCTCATCTTCGTTTTTGGGTAATTCTGGTTATGTAGTTATGTAGGGTGGGCATCGCCCACCATCAGGGGCGTCGGCGGCCGCGTTGTGGTGGGCAATGCCCACCCTACAGCGACTGCGTTTAATTTAGTGATAAAAAAGGGAAAGGCGACCTGCCTTTCCCTTTCGGTACTGCACGTCCACGGGCGGTGTTACTGCCCTTCGGACTTTATTGCGGCAGGCTGGCCTTGGCTTTCTCGGCGAGCGACGAAAAGGCTGGCTTGTCGTGCACGGCGATATCGGCCAACATCTTGCGGTCGACCTCGATGGAGGCGATCTTCAGGCCATTCATGAAGCGGCTGTAGCTGAGCCCGCATTCACGCGCCGCCGCATTGATACGCGCGATCCACAGGGCGCGGAACTGACGCTTGCGTTGACGGCGATCGCGATAGGCGTATTGACCGGCCTTGTCGACCGCCTGTTTGGCAACGCGAAACACTTTACGGCGCGCGTTGAAATAACCCTTGGCACGATTCAGTACCTTCTTGTGTCGGGCATGGGCGGTTACACCACGTTTAACTCTCGGCATGGTTCATCCCCCTCAGCTGTACGGCAACATGCGCCGGACACCGGCGACGTCGGATTCATGCACCTGGGTAGTACCCCGCAACTGACGCTTACGCTTGGTACTCTTGGAGGTCAGGATGTGCCTGACATAGGCATGGCCGGTTTTGAAACCGCCATTCCCGGTTTTCCGGAAACGCTTGGCAGCGCCCCGGTTGGTCTTGATTTTAGGCATTGCTCACAACTCCGCATTCTCACGCCGCGCCGGACATCCCGGACAACAACGCTACAGTTATTTAAAAAATCACCCGCCCTTTTCGTACTAAGCCGGACCGGCGATTATCGTTTGGGGCTGATCACCATCACCATTTGTCTTCCTTCAAGGCGCGGAAACTGTTCGACGATTCCGACTTCCTTGAGGTCTTCCTCGACCCGCTTCAGCAACTTCATACCGAGTTCCTGATGGGCCATTTCCCGACCGCGGAAACGCAAAGTGATTTTGGCCTTATCCCCTTCTTCTAGGAAACGTATCAGGTTGCGTAGTTTTACCTGATAATCTCCCACGTCCGTCCCCGGACGAAACTTCACTTCCTTAATTTGAATCTGCTTCTGCTTCTTTTTCGCCGCATGCTTGCGCTTGCTTTCTTCATACTGGAACTTGCCGTAGTTCATGACACGACAAACCGGCGGCGCGACGTTAGGCGAAATCTCCACCAAGTCCATTCCCGCCTCTTCCGCCATCTGCATCGCAGTGGCAATGGGTACCACTCCCACTTGCTGTCCGTCAGCACCGATCAGCCTTACTTCCGGCACCCTGATCTGTTCGTTCAGGCGCGTTTCTTTTTCTGCAGCGATGTGTTTACTCCTCCGATGATCCAGTAGAAAAGCCGTGGCGCGCGGACTCCGATGCAAGTCTCTCCCGGAACGCCTCTA
>JANNJF010000030.1:0-6049 GCA_031405715.1 Gammaproteobacteria bacterium
CATTCTCGCGACCACGTTGCTCGATCGCGACCAGTTCCCCCCGGCCGCCTTGAGCCGGCTCTACCGGCGCCGCTGGACCATGAAACTGACCTTGCGCACCATCAACGGCACTCTCCAGATGGACCACTTGAGCTGTCAGAATCCGGAAAATCTTGAGCGGGAAATACGGTTCCACTTCCTCGTCCATAATTTGGTCCGTCGATTGATGCTGGAGGCAGCCCGACAGCATCACGTCCAGTTGGACCGAATCAGTTTTGCCGGCAGCTTGGCCGGCGCTATCCGATGACGTCAATGCGCGAATTCTATCGTTGGGAAAACGACATCCCCTACAGCGGCGTGCTGGCCAAAAACGCTATTGGCGAATGGCTGCACGAGCGCGAAAGCCTGTGGAGCGGCATGGAGTCGCTTACCTTCATGCCGCTGCCCCTCGGTCAGGGCGGTGTCGACCCCTTCGATTCGGATGGCATCAACCGCGAACTCGTGCCGCAGGGCTACGTCTATAGCGGCGGCTACGGCCGTTTCAGCAAACCGCATTTCTTCCTCGGTGATCTGATCAAGCAGGAAACCCGCGCCGGCTATACCGTGTATATCACCGCCTGCGAATACGCGCGCGACCTGGTGGCACCGCCGGCGATGATGCAAAACAAGGTGATCTATCTGCGCCAGGAATCGGTGCGTCGTTTTCTCTGGGAGAAGATTGAGGAGTGGCGCTGGAACCGCACCAATCGCATCATGGAGCGCGCCCTGTCCGGCTATCGCCTGGACGACGATCTCGACGCCGCCCTGGACGCCATGGTGCTGAATGAAAGCGAGTCCATGATCTTGCATGAAGTGGGCGAAGGCCTGGCCGGTGAGCGATTGGACCCCGCCTGGAACGATATGCTGTTGGCCCTGGCGAGTACCAAAACAGAAATCATGGCGCGCGCCGTGCGCGATCTGCTGGCGGACAGCCTCTCCACCCTGCCCGGACTGATCGAGACCGAGAATGAAGCGGCGCTGCATTTCTATTTTGCTAACTTCACTGGCATGCGAAAATATCTTTTCCCGGAGGCGCTAAACGCATACCAGGCATGGGTGGATAGCGGTAGCCTGCGTCCGCTGCAGACACTGGTGGCCGAGGCGACACCGCGCTGGATGGCCGCGGCGGAGGGCATGTTGCTTTTGCATCAACGGCATGGGGCATCCGCTGGCCCCGCCATCGAGGCCCTGCTGGAACCGACAGCGAAAGGCTAGTGTGTACGCCGGCGGCGTTTTATCATATGACCTTCCCCCGGATAGCCTTACGAGGCACGACCTTCAACCTGCACACCGAAATGCACCACAGATTTCCTGAACTATAGGGCAAGACATGAAACTGACCGTAATCGTCGACGACAAGACCAGTTGGATAGAGGTACCGGAAGACATGCTCGTCGAGGGCGAGGAGTTTTTCCAGAAAATGGACCGTGACATGGATGGCGGCTGGCGTATGGGACCCGAATTCATCGAGAAGCCCGATCAAGTCGACCGTTGCCGCATCGCCGCCGACAGACTGCTGGTCTCCATGAGCACCGCGAATCAGACCTTGGGCATGCTCATGGCCGGGTATATCCTGAAGCGTCTGCGTGGCGTCAGCGGCGTCAACATCGACACCGGCGGCGAGATGCTGAACACCGAGTTTATGTACGACCAAGGCGCAACGGCAAGTGCTGCGCCCGCGGCTGCGCAACCCGTGGCGTCCGCCGAAAACAGCCGCGAAAAATTAGCGGCCATGGAGCAGGCAGGAAAGGACGTCAGCCAGGTTTATAAAGTGGGCAAGGGTTTCCGTTTTGCGGCCTACGATCACGCAACCGGTCAGTGGATAGAATCGCCCCTCATTCCCGATGAGCAGGCGGCACAGAAGGCGCGTACGCACATCTATCAACAACGCCTCGACGAATTGGTCGGCACACACCGCTGAGCGCACGTGTCGGACTCCGGCCCCGGATTTGACGCCCCGGGTGACGCCGGAGATAATCCGGCCGCAACTACACGTTAACCCCATGCATAACCCTGGATAAACCCGTGCCGACCCAGCCGCAAGCCAATACCGCCAAGCCCTCCAGCATGCAGGAAGTCAAACCCCTCAGTTTTATTTTCGCCATCGACAACGCCCTCAGCGCGGAAATCTGTGGCGAAATGATCCGGCGCTTCGAAGCCAATAAGGAACAACAGTATCCTGGACGCATCGGCCAAGGCGAGGCCGTCGAGCAATCCATCAAGCGCTCCACCGATCTGCGCATCAGTGGCCGGGCCGACTGGAAGGACATCGACACCGCCCTGGTGCAATCCCTGATGCGTGCGTTCAACGAGGCCGCCCAGACCTTTCCGTTCTTCGCCGCCAACTCGTTCAAGGACATGGGCTACAACATGCAGCGCACGGATCCGGGCGAGTTCTACCACTGGCACGTGGACGGCGGCCCGGGACCGTTCAGTCAACGCCAACTCGTGGCGCTCTGGTATCTGAATGATGTGCCGGGCCCCGGTGGCGAGACCGAATTCGCCCACCAGGACATCAAAATCACGCCGCGCGCCGGCAAGCTCATCCTGTTTCCTCCTTTCTGGACACATCTGCATCGCGGTGTCACGTTGCAGCAAGGCGTTAAATATATCGCCACCACCTGGATCTGCTTCGCCTAGCGCTATCCCACTGCCGGCGCGCTGGCTTCTCGCCCTCAGGAACCTGCAGCATGTCAGACATCGCCATCCTCACCCTCGTGTGCGTGCTGACCTATTCGTTCGAGATCGTCTTCGGTCTCGCCGGCACCCTACTCATGCTGACGGTGTTGAGCCTGTGGTTCGACCCCAAAACTCTGGTGATCTATTCCGTGCTGCCGCAGATCCTGGTGGCCAGCATCGGTCTGGCGCGTTCACCGCGTACCGTCGATCAGCGATTTCTTCTCGGTATGCTGGCCTTCGCCGGCCTCGGCGCCATCGCCGGTTTGTATCTCTTTTATCAGTTTCCACCCCATGTGTTCCAGCGGTTGCTGGCGTCGGTCATTACCTTGTCCGGGCTGTATCTGGTGGTCGCTTCCGGCGCGCTGCGGCTGACGCCCGTCGCCGCACGTGCCATGGATTTCACCGCCGGCGTGTCCCAGGCCCTGTTCGGCATCAGCGGTCCCATTGCCATGACACGCTTACTGGCGACCTTCGATGACAAGACCATCGTACGCAACTACGCCCTCGCCTTCTTTCTGGCGCTCAACCTGCTGCGCGCCGCCGGCTATCTCGGCAATGGCACCTTCACGCCACAGATTGGTAACATGATGCTGGTGTCGGCGCCGTTTCTCGTGGTGGCGCTGTGGTTCAGCAACCACCTGCATTTCAAGGTCAACGAGCGGCTATTCCGCAGGGTGGTTGCATGGATTATCCTCCTCGGCGGAATCAGCCTGTTTTTCCGCTGAGGCGTACGGTTGGACATAGTCTCCCAGGGCAAGATTGATTATCATGCCCCCTCATTTGATCCAGGCTGACAGGACATTATCGATGCTGCTGCAGATTCCAGGGGTCCTCAGCGCCGCCCAGTTGGGCACAGTGCGCAAGTTGTTGGCAGGGGCCAGCTTCGTCGATGGCAGGCTCTCGGCGGGTGCAGCGGCGCAATCCGTAAAGAACAACGAGGAGCTGGACAAAAACGCCGTACAGCTGGAACACCTCAACAATATTGTCATGGGCAGCCTGGTGCAACACCCGGTCTACCGCAGCGGCGCCCTGCCGCTGCGCGTCGCGTCGCCGTACTACGCGCGCTACACGCCCGGCCGCTCGTATGGTGATCACGTGGACGATCCCATCATGGGGTCAGAGGGCGACCTGTATCGCTCCGACATCTCGATAACGGTATTCCTCAACCCACCGGAAAACTACGCCGGCGGTGAACTGGTTATTCATACCGCCTTTGGCAGTAACGAGGTGAAACTGGCGGCGGGTGACGCGGTGATGTACCCCTCATCCAGCCTGCATCAGGTGCGTGAGGTCACTAAGGGTGAACGTCTGGTGGCCGTCACCTGGCTACAGAGCCTGGTGCGTGACCCCGCCCGGCGGGAATTGCTGTATCAGTTAAATCAGGCGCGCGAGACCCTGTTGCAAAAATCGCCGGGCGCGCCCGAGGCGGCGCAGGTGAATACCGCCTACGTCAACCTGATACGCATGTGGGGCGACATCTGAGGCTAATCCGCGTGTAGTGCCCGCCTGCGCTTACTTGATTTCGCCCAGGGTCACTTTCAGCTGAATGAAGACCAGGGCCACCATCTTGGGGTCGACCTTGGGCACATAGGTCATGTTGATGGCGACCCGCTTGGTCCCCACGGACAACACCGGCAGCATGCCGAAAAACGGCTGGTTGTCTTTGTAATCATTGCGTGTCATGAAAAATGCCACCAGACCCGCGTCGACATGCAGCGCGTCATACGCAGACAGGGGCACATAACGCCGGACGATGCCACCACCCGCGTAATAGGAAGGCTTTTTTAACGAATCCTTGAAGCCACTGACCGTGGCAAAGGGGACCCAGTTCTTGTTCCGACCGATGGCATCGAAATCATACTGCATGCCAGCACCCCAATTGCTTTCATTATAATTTTTGTTCGCCGGTGGGTTGATATGCACGGCCTTGCCATTGATCAGCAGATTGAGGTCGCCGGCCTGGGCACCCGTACTGACCAAGGCAGTCAAGGCCAGGGCTGACATGAACCTGCCTGCGCGGGTGAGGCAACGTTTTACCGTCGTTGTCCCATGGATCTGTTGGGTTAGTGTTACTGCCTTGCTAGTGCGTGTATTTTCCATTTTCCCACTCCATCAACGGTTGATACATACTTCATCCAGTTGAATCACCGCTGCGGGTGGGCACTACTGACAAACAGGAAAGAGTGAAACCTTGAGGCACGGAACACCGCCGTTACCACACGTCTCATCTTTTAAAGCCGGGGGTACTGGTTCCGGCAATCCCGCTGTCATAGGGTCACTACCCATTAGACCGGTGACTTTGCGCCCTCTGCCTTTCGACGGAGGTAGCCTTTTTCAGAACTGGCCGGTCGCCTTAAACTGCGACAGGCCTTGCCAGGAGTAATGCATATTCCGTACCTCATTGCGTCCTGGGCACTGAAATTTTTCCTTACCTCCGGGACGTCACATAACCTATTGTTCTGTATTGATATAAAATGATATCTTTGGCTGTTGGCGGGGCGCCGTCCCGGCCGGGACGGAGAGACGGGCGCCCCGCCTGCCGTCGAACGGCGATTTGCGGCAGTATTAATCGGCCCGCCTACACACCTGGAGGAATCCATGCAGAAGATCAGGAAAACAAAGGCCGAGTGGCGCGCCCAACTCAGCCCGGAGCAATACCGCATCACCCGTGAGCACGGCACGGAGCGCGCCTTTACCGGCGACTACCACGACGCCAAGGACAAAGGTGTTTACCACTGCGTATGCTGCGGTGCGGAACTCTTCAGTTCGGAAACGAAATTCAACTCCGGCAGCGGCTGGCCGAGCTTCAACGCGCCGCTGAATACAGAAAATGTCGAGGCCCACGAAGACACCAGCATTGGCATGCGGCGTACTGAAGTGGTCTGCGGCCGCTGTGACGCACACCTTGGGCATGTCTTCGACGATGGACCGGCGCCCACGGGGCTGCGCTATTGCATCAATTCAGCGGCGCTACAGCTTGAGAAAAAGTAAGCATCGGAGTTAAGCGGTTATGGCTGGCGCGAACCTGTTCCATTTGGCTTTTCCCGTGCACGACCTCGATGCTGCGCGCGCCTTTTATACCGGGGCACTGGGTTGCGCGGAGGGACGTAGCGATGCTGCCTGGGTGGATTTTAATTTCTTTGGCCATCAACTCGTGGCGCATCTTGCGCCCACGCACGCGGCCATCGCTGCCCACAACCCGGTGGATGGCGACGACGTTCCGGTGCCGCACTTCGGTGTGATTCTTGATATGCCGGCGTGGCAGGCCTTGGCACTGCGCCTCAGTAATGCCGGGGTACGTTTTGTCATCGAGCCGCATATTCGCTTTCGCCATCAGGTGGGCGAGCAGGCG
>JANNJF010000031.1:0-5140 GCA_031405715.1 Gammaproteobacteria bacterium
GACTCAGGCGGCCGATGCGCGCATGTACTTCATGGATGCGGCACAGCGGCGTAAGGGCACAGTAACGACAGGTCTTGGGAAATTCCTTCGGGTCCACCGGGGCAACGCCGCGGCGGAAGTCCTCCGCCAGGCGCGTGAGGGTCGCGCGCCAGGCCGCCAACAGCGTGTCCCAATCGGCATAGTCGGCGGCGTATTTGGAGGCGTGCAGCGCGGGCACTCCGGGGGCCACGTCGGGGGCGCACGCCAGTCCTTTATAACGCATATCGCCAAGACGCACCTGGCCGAACAGAATGGCGCCCACGGGCTGGTCCGCCGGCGCGGCAAACAGGCTGTAGAGAGGTAACTGCGGTTCCTCCGGGCGTTCGCCGAACCACTGGGCCACCTCCGGCCGCCCGGTTTTGTAGTCGACGATGGCGAGGGTGTCATCCTCCAGCCGGTCGATGCGATCGATCTTGGCGCTGAAGGTCAGGCCGCCGACCACGACGCTGCCTTCCGCCTCCGGCTTGATCACGCTGAACGCGGCGCGCTCGCGCTCCAACACAAGCCAGGCATGGGTCAGGCGCGTGAGGCGCGATTTTTCCAGCAACAGAAAGCGCTCGGTGAAGGTCTGCGGCCGCGACGCCGCCATGCGCGCCACCCCGTGGGTCACCGCGGCCGCCACCAGCACCTGTTCTTCCTCCGGGGTCAGCCGCAGAAGATTTGCCTGGGACGTGAGGGCATCCCACACCTGTTCCAGCACCGCGTGCAGCAAGGTACCGCGTTCCGCGGCATTCAGTCCCGGCTCCGGCTCGTCCAAGGTCACCGCCCCCAGGCGATACTCGGCGAAGGCACGGAACGGGCACGCGGCCTGCTGCTTGAACACGCCGGTGCCGCCGCGCACGCGCGTACCTTCGGGCACCGGGGGTGCCGCCACATCCTCGATCTCCTCCAGCGCCGATACCGAGACGTGCACCAGTTGCGCATAGGCCTGCCAGGCCTGCGGCACAAGGGCCTCGGCGGTGGTCGCAGTGAGGTGGGCGATGAGCGGACTGGCACGCAGGTCGCGCTCGCCGTCGCGGCGCGCGTGACTTACTACTATGTGCGGCGCGCTCGTCAGCAAGCGCGCGGTGACCCGCTGGGAAAATTCCAGCTCGCGCTCGGCGGAGGCGTGGGGCACGCCGTGGCGACGCTGCAACAGCGCGGGCAGGAGCGGATTCGGGCGCGGCGGCGCGGGCCACACCTCGTCGGTCAGGCCCATGATCCACAGATGATCGAACTGCATGCCCGCCGCCTCCAACACACCCAACACCTGGATGGGCACTGGCGGCGTCTGCGGCTGGAACAACGTCTCCCCCGCCATGCGCCGCAGGCGCGTGACCGCACTGGTATACGTGGCGGCGGGCCACACCGCGTCGAGACCGGAGAAGCGCGACAGCAGGTCACGCCACGCCTCCACCGCCTGATACTCCTCGCTGCTGAGGCTGCGCTCACCGGGCCAGCCCAGGGACGCCAGCAGTCGCGCGCACACACCGGCCCAATCGCTCGGCGCGCGTTGCGTGCGCAACGCACCCTCGTGTTCCAGCCAGCGCTGCAGCGCACCCGCGAGTTGCGGGCAGGCATGGGCGGCCTGCGCATCACCCCAGCCTTGCGCCGCTTTCATCAGGCCGCGCGCCGACAGCGTGGTCTCGCCGATGCGGCGGATGCGTGCATCCAGCAGGCCGCGGCGCGTCATCTCGTCCTCCGCCGCCGCCAGAAACGGTGAACGCAACAAACCACCGAGGCGCTCCAGGGGCATGCGCCCCTGGGCGAGTTCCAGAATCAGCAGCGCGCTGCGTACCACCGGATAATCAGACAAGGGCAAACCGAGGGAAAGATTGTAGGCACGGGCACTGCTGTGTTGCGGCAGCAGAGACTCGGGGGCCAACACCTCGTCCAGCCGGCGCACCAGGGTGGCGCGGCGCGCCGCCAGATCCGGCAGCACGATGCCGATGCGGGCGGCGGGGTCGGCCTCCTGGGTGGCGCGCGCCCAGCGCGCCAGCCGCTGCAACTCCTGGTCGCCGGAGACACACTCGATGCGCGCAGGCGTGGCATCGAAGGCCTCGGGCGACGTCTGCTGCACCGCGCAACCCGCGGCGGTGACGGCCTGCAACAGCGCTGTTTGCTGCGGCGACAACTCATCGAAACCCGCGAGGAATAATCGGCGCGGCAACGGGATATGGCCGGCGGCGATGGACGACGCCAAGCGGTCGGGCAGGCGCGTCGCGTCCAGCCAGCCCTTGCCATCACACCAGGCGGTGAAGCGCTGCGCCCACGCGGCGAAGGCGCGCGCATCATGGCTGCCGGCATCGCTGATGGCCGCGAGGGACAGGCGGCGTTCGTGCACCAGACACCACGCCTCCTGCGCGATGCGCGCGGTGGCCGCCACCTGCAGCAACGCACTGGCCTGCTCCGACTCGGCGATCACCCGCTCCCACAGCGTGCGCTCCTGCGCGCTGGCCAACAGTATGCGCTGCGCGTCCGGCGCGGTGTCCGTGGACGCCTCCCAACAGGTCTGCAGCCAGGTCGCCCAGGGCAGGATGTGGGCACGCTCCCACACCTGCAACCCACGCGCCCGCTGGCGGCGCGTGACCTCATCCCCCAGGGCGCGGCTTAGGCGCTGACCCGCGGTGATGACCCAGGTGTCATTGTCCAGATTGTCGAGAAAGGAATATCGCATGCGCTCCCCGTGAGCGTGCATCCTATCATGCCGCAGGGGCACGATGGCCACCCTACAAACCCTGCCGATTGCGATTTTCGTAGGGTGGATTATACCCAGAGGGCACACGAGCGAAGCGAATCCACCTTGCCAAATAGCGCTGCAGTGCCGAGGTTCGATCGTGCTGGTGGATTCGGCGCTGTCGCGCCTCGCGTGCCCTCTGGGTATAATCCACCCTACCGCGCTACTCATTAACGCGGGGGCGAGCTCCCGCACTCAAAAAAGCGGCGTGTGCAACGATTGACACTTAACTTAAGCCCTCGCACGTGTAGGGTAGGCATCGCCCACCGGCAGGGCCCATCGACGCCCCGTGTGGTGGGCAATGCCCACCCTACAAAATCCTGTCGTCCACACTGTGATAACGGCCTACCCTGGACGTGCCGTGCGCCCAGGGTTAGGATGGTTCTGCGACAGGATTTTCCGGTCCATAAAGCCGTTAGTGGCACAAATAAATGTACCGGAAGCACCACCCGTAGCACGCACCGCTCAAGGAACGTATGACCACGGTAGCCCCCCTCCCCTCGGCGTCTTTTCCCGTCATTGCCATCGCCGCCTCGGCCGGCGGGCTGAGCGCCCTCACCCTGCTGCTGTCCAGCCTGTCACCGGATCTGCATGCCGCGCTGGTCATGGTGCAGCACCTGGATCCGCGCCACCCCAGTCTCATGGCGGAAATCCTCACGCGCAAATCCGCGGTCAACGTACGCCAGGCGGTCAACGGCGACCGGCTCCAGCCGGACACCGCCTTCATCGCCCCACCGGATCACCACCTGCTGGTCAACCCCGATGGCTCGATCATCCTGACGCAGACCGAACTCGTGCATTTCGTGCGGCCGTCCGCCGACCTGTTGTTCGAGTCGGTGGCCGCGAGCTTTAAAGACCGGGTCATCGCCGTGGTGCTCACGGGCACCGGCTGCGATGGCACCATGGGTGTCGAGGCGGTGCATAAAATGGGCGGAACGGTGATCGCCCAGGACGAGGCCAGCGCCGAATTTTTCGGCATGCCGCAGGCCGCCATCCGCACCGGCTGCGTCGACCACATCGTGCCCTTGACTGAGATGCCGGCCAGGCTCGCGGCGCTGGTGGCCCAGAGGCAGACCCATGTCGAACCTTGACACCCAGACCGACACGCAGCTCGAGGCGCTGCTCACCTTCCTCAAGAACGAGCGCGCCTTCGATTTCACCGGCTACAAGCGGGCGTCCCTGGCGCGCCGCATCCAGCGGCGCATGCAGGATATCAATACCCAGTGCTACGATAACTACCTCGACTATTTACAGGTCCATCCGGACGAATTTATCCCGCTGTTCAATACCATCCTGATCAACGTCACCGCCTTTTTTCGTGATCCGGACGTCTGGGATTACCTCAACGACAGCGTGCTGCCCGCGATCCTCGCGCAGAAGGGGGACGACGGCCAGGTGCGCGCATGGAGCGCCGGCTGCGCCTCCGGTGAGGAGGCGTATACCCTGGCGATGCTGCTGGCGGAGGCCTTAGGGTTGGACGCCTTCCGCCAGCGCGTCAAGATCTACGCCACCGACGTGGACGAAGACGCCTTGGCCAGGGCGCGCAGCGCGGTGTTCAGCGGCAAGCGTCTGGAACCGGTGCCGGCGAAACTGCGCGCCCGCTACTTCCAGCCCACCGGTTCGGATGAATACACCCTGCACAGCGACCTGCGGCGCGCGGTGATCTTCGGCCGCCACGACCTGGTGCACGACGCGCCCATGTCGCGCATCGACCTGCTGCTGTGCCGCAACACCCTGATGTATTTCAACACCGAGACACAGCAGCGCGTGATCACGCGCCTGCACTTTGCCCTCGCCGACCAGGGCTATCTGGTGCTGGGCAAGGCGGAGATGCTGCTGAACCGCAGCGAAATGTTCGAGGCCGTGGACACAAAACAGCGCGTATTCCGCAAATCCGGTATGGCCAACACCCAAGAGCGCTTGCTGGGGCTGCTGCAGACCGGTGGCAAGCGCATCGCGCGCATGCCACCCTATCTGCAGGAGGCGGCCTTCAACGCGGCGGCGGTGGCGGAGATCGTGGTGGACGCCCAGGGCCGACTCGCCCTGGTGAACGACGCGGCGCGCGAGTTGTTCGGACTGGTGCCAAACGATGTGGGCCGGCCGTTTCGCGATGTGGAGCTGTCCTATCGGCCAGTGGAACTGCGCTCGCGCATCGAGGACGCCTACAAGGGACGCCAGCCGCTGCAACTGCGCGATATCAAGCGCCTCCTGCCGAATGGAACCACCCAGTATCTGGAAGTCACCATCGTCCCACTGTTCTCCCAGGAGGCGGCCCAGGGGGTGAGCATCAACTTTTCCGACGTGACACATGCGGTGGAGTTGCAGCAGCAGCTGCACCGCGTACATCACGAGCTCGAAACCGCCTACGAGGAGCTCCAGTCCACC
>JANNJF010000032.1:0-5386 GCA_031405715.1 Gammaproteobacteria bacterium
CGATCGCGAATGATGTCGTCGAGGGCGAAATCGGTCGTCCAGACCCGCACGCGGTATGTGATGGCGGATGCCGCGAAGTCGGCCAGCAGCACTTCCGGCGGGCGGGCCGATACCGGCGGTATCCAGACGCGCGCGGTGTTACGCGAAGTGGAGGTTGTGTATGACGGCGTGGGTTTCTATAGCTTCACCCCCTTTGGCAAATCGGAGCCGCGGGTGCTGCTGGATGGGTCGCGTCTGTTGTTCAATGACCGCAGCGTCACCTATCGCCTGGAAGACAGGCATGAAGGTCTGCTGGACGACAGCGCCTGGGATCTGCGTAGCAACAGCGGGCGGCGCGGGATACGCATGGTGGATCGGGTATATGAATTCGACGACATCGGCACGCCGTTGCCACGCCACGGCAAGACCGTATATCAATACTGGGAAGTGTCCGGTAATAAAATGTGGATCACCAACGGTTCCGTGGCGGATCGTTACAGCCTGTATTCCCAGAGTACCGACGGCGATGTCGGCTTCATGCTGGAGCGCCGCTCGGAAGGCCTGCGCATCGGCCCCAACGAGAACAAACTCGGCCAGCGTGCCTCGCCCACCAACGAGCTGACCCTCGACCGGGTGCGCATCAGCGCCGACCAGGTGATCGGCTTCCGTGGCCACGGGCAGGTGAATGCCCTGGAGACCCTGAGTGTCGGGCGCGGCGGCCTGGTGATGAGCTGCGCCACCCTAGGGGAGCGCCTGCTGAAGGACTACGCACATTTATGGCGCCGTAACCCGGCCCTGCACGAGGCCGCGCAGGCGGAACTGGATCGCATCCAGTGCCTGGCGGCGCGCCTCGTGGGTCTCATGGACCGCGCCGATCTGCGCCAGGGCGACTTCCGCATCGAAGCGGCATTGTCGAAGTATGTCGCCTCGGAGGGCGCGCACCGCATCCTCGGCTGGCTCGAGACGCTGCTCGGTCCGCAGTCCGCCGCGCGCGAAGTGGTTATCGAAAAATGGCGGCGCGACATCCGTATCCTCAATATTTATGAAGGCACCAACGAGGTGCAACGCTTCCTGGCGCTGAAAGACCTGCCGAACCTGCTGCGCGAACCGGTCGTGCCGATCAGTGAAAACCCGGCCTTGGAGTCCGCGCTGCAGGCATTCCGCGAATTCGCCACGCCGCGGGTGGCCACGTTGGGGGCGAGTCTGTGGCAGAACCCCGACCTGCAGACGCGCTGGTTCCCGGTGGTGGATTGGCTCGCCGATCTTTACAGCTGGTGCGCGCTGCACGAGCGCGTGCGCCTGCTGGTGGACCATGCCGATCCGGTGGACGACGGGCTTCTGCTAAGGCTGCGCGGGGTGGAGAGCAGTCTCACGGAACACGTGCAACGGCGTGCCCATTGGGTGCGCTCCAGTTTTACTGCCGGCGAAGAGGGGCGTGGTTATCCGGCGGATGCCAGTCTGGTGCTGGCGCGTGCGGCACTGGCGCCCGCGCCGGAAGCGGATCCCGGTCCGGTGGTGGTCGGCAGCCTAAGCGGTGATGTTGCGTTGATGCTGCGCAGCCGCGTGACGCTGCGTGACAGCGGCCTCGTCTGGGCCGGCTGGCACGATGCCGACCTGGCGGTGCTGGAGCGGATGTTGGCGTGGGCGCGTCATTCCCCGCAACTTACGATAAAGCTTGCCGTCGTGGCGCCCCGCGGGGTGGAAGACCGGCTGCGTCAGCTGCTGGCCACGGGTGTGGAGTTGCTGCACGTGGTGCAGCCGGCGGGCGCCATGGACAGCGCCGCGGTGGCCGATGCGGTATTGCGCCGTTGGCCGGCGGTCACGCGCTGGGCCTTCGGCCGGCGCGGCGCGAATGCGCACGACCAGACGTTTGTCGCGCAAATGGCCCAGTGGCTGGCACTGGAGGTGGCGCAGGATATTGCTGCACTGGGTCAGGACGAGCACGGCCCGTGGATCGAGAACGTGCGCTATCAACGTCATCGCGTGGCGCGCGAGCGGCGATTGGGTTTTGTGTGGGACTTAAAGCCCAGCGGTCACAGCGAACATTACAGCGCGGCGGCCTGGCTCGCGGCCTTGCAGGCCGAGCTGCCGGAGGTGGCGCCGACGTCCGCTACTAAGGTGCGCGCGCCGCGTGCCGCACCGCCTCTGGCCGCGTCGGATCTGCCCGACAGCTTTGCCACGCCCAAGGCCCTGGCGCAGTGGTTGAAACAACGCTTCGGTAGCGCTGCCCAGCCGGAGCCAGCCGCCCGCTGGCAGGAGGCCAGTGCACCCCTCACGAGTTCGGTAGTGTGGCTGGCGGCGGCGGACACCTTGGCGACGGTGCGCAGTCATGCCGCGCCGCGCCTGTTGCGCGATATGCGCCCGCAGGATTGCGGCCTGTTGGTGTGGCACGACGCGGCCTTGCCGCTGCCGCCGATCTCGTCGCTGGTGCAGCAACCGGGGGTGCGTGGTGTCTGGGCCTTGCCCTTGGACGGGGTGGTGGACGCCAATGTGTTGGCGCATGCCTTGAAGCCGCACATCCGCCTGCCGCGGCGCATCGTGGTGGGGTCGGCGCAACGCGACGTGGGCGCGGCGCTGGCGGCGTGTCTCGGTATCGCCCTGTTCGATCGGGTCCTCGGCCTGGAGGGTGATACGGTCACCTGCGCGCACGATGTTTATGTGGCGGATTATGCCCTGCCCGAGTCGGCGCTGCTGGTGGTCGGCGCGGAATATAAAGACTCGCCTCTGGCCGAAGCGCGCGCGGCAGATCTGCCCCTCACGCGCCTGCCACGCAGCACACTCCAGGACAACGCGCTCACGCGCTGGCAGGCCCAGGCGACACAGGCCGGCCCGGGGCTGGCCACGGCACGTCTGGTGCTCGATATCGGTCTTGGTATCGGCGATGACGCGTACTACCAGAAGCTGGTGCCTCCGCTGGCGGCCGCACTCAGTGGTTTGAGTGGCAGCGAGGTGGCCCTGGGTGCGACGCGCAAGATCACGCAGGAACTCAAGTTGCTGCCGGTGCAGCATCAGATCGGCCAGACCGGCATCGGCGTGGCGCCGGAGCTGTTGTTCGCCCTGGGTATTTCCGGCGCGCCGCAACACATGAGCTGGATCGACCCCAAGGCGGTGGTGGTCGCCATCAATCGCGACGCCGCGGCGCCGATCTTCACCTGGCACAAACAGAACGCCGGTCCACGCGTGATCGCCTGCGTCGGCGATCTGCAGGTATGGTTGCCGGAGCTGGCGCGTTTACTCTCTGGCTGAGGCGGCGCACAATCAGGCTTGATAACATAAGAACAAGTTTTTGTAGGGTGGGCATTGCCCACCAGTAGTGCTGATCGACGCCCCGTCTGGTGGGCAATGCCCACCCTACGTCTGCTAGGATTTAGCGCCGCGGAATTCGACATTGAGTGGTAAGGAGACAGTCATGGCAGAGAAAAAGGTCTACGTCGTCGACGGTGTCCGTACACCGTTTCTCAAGGCGCGCGGTCAACAGGGACCCTTCAGCGCCGCGGATCTCGCCGTCAGCGCCGGTCGCCCGTTGCTGGCGCGCATGCCCTTCGACCCCAAAGAGATCGACGAGGTCATCGTCGGCTGCGTCATCGCCGCCCCGGACGAGGCCAATATCGCGCGCATCATCGCCCTGCGTCTCGGTTGCGGCAAGGGCGTGCCGGCGTACACCGTGCAGCGCAACTGCGCCTCCGGTCTGCAATCTCTGTCCAACGGACGCGAGCGCATCGCCTTAGGTCAAGCCGACCTGATCCTGGCGGGCGGCACCGAGGCCATGAGCCGCTCACCGATACAATGGAACGCCGCCATGGTGGCGTGGCTGGCCAACATCATGCGCGCCAAGAACGTCGGCGCGCGCATCAAGGCCATGGCCGGTTTTCGTCTGGCGCAGTTATCGCCGGTGTATACGCTGCTGCTGGGCCTCACCGATCCCGTGGTAAAACTCAATATGGGCCAGACCGCGGAGATCGTGGCGCATCGCTTCGGTCTGACACGCGAAGTGCAGGATGCCTATGCGCTGCAAAGCCATCAGCGCCTGGCGGCTGCCATCGACAGCGGTGTAATGAAGGATGAGATTACACCGCTCTACGATACACGCGGCAAGGTCTATAGCGTTGATGACGGCCTGCGCCGCGACACCGACATCGAGCAACTCGGCCGCCTGAAGCCGGTGTTCGATCGCAAATACGGATCGGTCACCTCCGGTAACAGCTCGCAGGTGACCGATGGCGCCGGCATGCTGATGCTGGCGAGTGAGGACGCGGTGCAACGCCACAAGCTGCCGGTGCTGGGCGAATTGCTGGGCGATGCCTGGGCCGGTGTCGAGCCGAGTCAGATGGGTCTTGGTCCGGTGCACGCCGTGGCGAAGTTGCTGAAACGATTCGATCTTAAAATGGATGACCTCGCACTTATGGAACTCAACGAAGCCTTTGCCGCACAAGTGCTCGGTTGTCAGGCCGCCTGGGACAGTCCTTCGTTCGCGCGCGACGAACTCGGACTGGATAAGCCCTATGGCCGCATGGACCCGGCGCGTCTCAACGTCGACGGCGGCGCCGTCGCCATCGGTCATCCGGTGGGTGCGAGCGGCGCGCGCGTCGCCTTGCATCTGCTCAAGGCCCTCAAGCGGCGCGGCGGTGGCCTCGGCATTGCCACCCTATGTATCGGTGGCGGTCAGGGCGGTGCCATGCTGGTGAAGGTGGCGGGAGACGCGGCATGAGCGAGACCCCGAAGTTCACCCACTGGCGTCTGGAAGAACAGCAGGGCAGCGCGCTGCTCACCCTGGACGTGGCCGACGCGGGGGCGAATGCACTTTCTTCCGCAGTGATGCAGGAATTCGACCAGATGCTGGGGCAGATCGAATCGCGCTCCTATCGCGGGCTGATCATCCGCTCGGGCAAGGCGAATAGTTTCATCGTCGGCGCCGACGTGTATGAGTTTCAGAAGATCGCCGATTCGGCGCGCGCCGCGTCCATGGCGCGCGGTGCTCAGCTGGTGTTCGCGCGTCTCAATCGCCTGCCGATTCCCACGGTCGCGCTGATCCACGGCAACTGTCTCGGCGGCGGTCTGGAGTTGGCCCTCGCCTGTACCTATCGCATCGCGCGCGAGGATGAAGGCACGCGCCTGGGATTACCGGAGGTGCGTCTCGGCATCCATCCGGGTTTCGCCGGGACCATACGCCTGCCGGCGCTGATCGGACACCTGCCGGCCCTCGACCTGATGCTCACTGGGCGTACCGTGAGCGCACGCGCGGCGCGCGGCATGGGCCTGGTGGACGAGATCGTGGCGGAACGTCACCTGCTGCACGCGGCCCACGCCTATATCGAAAAAACCCCGCGCCCGCAGCGCCCCGCCTGGTGGAAGCGACTGCCGGGCTGCAAGCTCCTGCGCAAACCCGTGAGCCGCTTGGTGGCCAGGC
>JANNJF010000033.1:0-5090 GCA_031405715.1 Gammaproteobacteria bacterium
TGGGCTTTTCTTCAAATCCGACAATTTCAACGCCTTTAGTATGCACAACACCAAAAGGGTTTTGCCATTCATGTACACGCACGGCCATCGTAGCCTTAGCATTATGGCGGGTATGAAAATCAAGCAGTTCGCCGTAGCGAATATCAGTTATCACATCTCCATTGGTTACGACAAACGGATACCCGGAACTGGCCAATAATGAGGCCGCGCTGGATGAAGTCATCCGGAAACTGCACGCACCCATCGGCAGAATGATTCTGGAGTCCTGGAAGTTCCCTGCCGAGTTGGTGGCGGTGGCGGCACACCACGAAGACCTGCAGCGCAACAGCGAGCAGGTGGACTACGTCGATGTGGTGATGGTGGCGAACCTGCACAGCTACATCGGCAGCAAGCACCCCCACGCGGGCGGCAACTGGGCCAACATTCCGGCCTTCGCCAAACTCAACCTGACCCCGGATCAAAGCATCAAGGCCCTGGAAGAGGCCAAGGATGCCATGGCAGAGATGAAGGCGTTGCTCGTCGCCTGAGCGGCACTAATCCTTCAGACGCCGCCGGCCTCCGGTCGCATGTGTGGGAACAGGATCACGTCGCGTATGCTCGGCGAATCCGTAAACAGCATCACCAGACGATCGATGCCGATACCCTCACCCGCCGTCGGCGGCATGCCATGTTCCAGGGCGCGGATGTAGTCGGCGTCGAAGTGCATGGCCTCTTCATCCCCCGCATCCTTGTCTTGCACCTGCTGGCGAAAACGTTCCGCCTGATCCTCGGCATCATTCAGCTCGGAAAAACCATTGGCGATTTCGCGCCCGCCGACGAAGAATTCAAAACGATCGGTGACAAACGGATCCAGATCATTGCGCCGCGCCAAGGGTGATACCTCGGTGGGATACGCGGTAATAAAAGTGGGATCCTTGAGGCGCGCCTCCACGGTCTTCTCGAAAATCTCGATCTGCACCTTGCCCAGACCGTAACTTGGCTTGAGCGGGATGCGCAGGCCCTCGGCCACGCGGCGCGCCGCGTCCAAGGTCTCCACATCCGCCGGCTTCAGGTCAGGATTGAAATGCAGGATCGACTCCTTCACCGTCATGCGTGTGAACGGTTTGCCGAAATCGTACGTCTCACCCTGGTACTGAATCAGAGTGGTGGCGAGAACCTCTTGCGCCAGTCCGCGCAGCATTTCCTCGGTGAGGTTCATAAGATCGCGGTAATCCGCATACGCCTCGTAGAATTCGAGCATGGTGAATTCCGGGTTGTGGCGCGTGGACAACCCCTCGTTGCGGAAATTGCGATTGATCTCGAATACCCTCTCGAAACCGCCGACCACCAGGCGCTTGAGATACAACTCCGGCGCGATGCGCAGAAACAATTGCATGTCGAGGGCGTGATGGTGCGTGGTAAACGGCCGTGCCGTGGCACCGCCGGGGATCGCCTGCATCATCGGCGTTTCCACTTCCAGAAAATTCCGCTCCAGCAGGAAACGGCGGATGTAACTCACCGCCGCCGAGCGCACGCGGAAGGTCTTGCGTGCCACGTCGTTCATGATCAAGTCCAGATAACGCTGCCGGTACTTGGTCTCCTGATCCGTCAGGCCGTGGAACTTCTCCGGCAACGGACGCAGCGCCTTGGTCAATAAACGGATGACCTCCACCTTGACCGACAACTCCCCGGTCTTGGTCTTGAACAGCACACCCTCGGCCCCGAGGATGTCGCCCAGGTCCCATTTCTTGAAATCGCCGTAGAGATCTTCACCGATGGTGTCACGCTGCACATACAGCTGCATCTTGCCCGACATGTCCTGGATATGAGCGAAGCTCGCCTTGCCCATGATGCGGCAGGTCATCATGCGGCCAGCGAGGTGCACCCGCACCGGTTGTGCCTCCAGTTCGATGTTGTCTTTGGCGCCGTACTCGGCATGCAGCTCGCCCGCCATGACGTTGCGGCGGAAATCATTGGGGAAGGCATTGCCACGTCCACGCAGCGCGGTCAGCTTTTCGCGCCGTTCGGCCACCAGTTTTTCTTCATCGCGTGCCGGCTCAGGCGCAGCGTGCGGGGGTTTGTCTTGGTTGTCGCTGGTCATGGGAATTTCACTCGAAAATTAAACGTTATAGACCGCTCTTCAGACTTTCCACGATAAACTTGTCCAGATCGCCATCCAGCACCGCCTGGGTGTTGCCGGTTTCCACGCCGGTGCGCAGATCTTTGATGCGTGACTGATCGAGTACATACGAGCGGATCTGGCTGCCCCAGCCGATGTCCGCCTTGGAGTCCTCGAGTTTCTGCTGGGTCTCGCGCTTTTTGCGCAGCTCCGCTTCGTACAGCCGCGACTTGAGCATGGACATGGCGGCGGAACGATTTTTGTGTTGCGACCTGTCGCTCTGACACTGCACCACGATACCCGTGGGCACGTGGGTGATGCGTATCGCCGACTCGGTACGGTTGACGTGCTGACCGCCGGCACCGCTGGCGCGGTAGGTATCCACGCGCAGGTCCGCCGGGTTGATCTCGATGTCGATATCCTCGTCCACCTCCGGGTAGACGAACACCGAGGCGAACGACGTGTGCCGACGGTTGCCGGAGTCGAAGGGCGACTTGCGTACCAGGCGGTGCACACCGGTCTCCGTGCGCAACCAGCCGTAAGCATACGACCCCTCGATCTTGATGGTGGCACCTTTGATGCCGGCGACTTCGCCGTCGGACTGCTCAATTAATTCAGTTTTGAAACCGCGTCGCTCGGCCCAGCGTAGATACATGCGCAGCAACATGGAGGCCCAGTCCTGGGCCTCGGTGCCGCCGGAGCCGGACTGAATGTCGACAAAGGCGTTGGCGCCGTCCATCTCGCCGGAGAACATGCGCTGAAATTCCAGTTCGGCCAACTGGCGCTCAAGTGCTTCGACGTCGCGCGCCACCGTGGAGATGATGGCGACATCGCCGTCTTCCTTGGCAAGCTGCAGAAACTCGCCAGCGTCGGCCAGCCCCGTCTCCAGGCGACTGAATATCCCGACTACTTGCTCGAGCCGCGCGCGCTCTCGCCCCAGTTCCTGCGCACGTTCCGGATTGTCCCAAATATTGGGCTGCTCGAGTTCGCGCACCACTTCCACCAATCGCTCCTGCTTGGCCGCATAGTCAAAGATACCCCCTGAGCAGGGCGGAGCGTTCCCGCATGTCGCTAAGCTGGTTTAGCAGTGGATTGAGATCGTCGAGCGTGCTGGACATAGTTTTGGTAGCGTCGTTGTTGTAACGGTTAAATTACAGGATTTCGGAGAAGTCTTGAGCGGAGGCTTATGCCGCTTTCACGCCCAGCACTGCGCCCACCACCCGCTTCACGATCTTGATGATTTCAGGGGCCTCGATCTCCATTACGTGTTCGAGCACCCATTTGTTATCGGTCGCGGCCATGGCCGCCGACACCTTTTCCGCCATGTAGCGCAGAAACAGATAGCCCGGGCCCGTGGAAGTGTATTCGAATTCGGCGTAATCCGCGGCGCGCGCATTCAGTGTCTCGATGAACAGTGTGACGTGATCGCCCTCGCCCAGAAAATCAGAGAGATTGGATTGGGCCGTGGTGGCCAGATGTTTACCCAGGGCATTAATAAAGGTATGCCGGTCGTCCTCGCTCATCTGGCCATAGATGATGCGATCCGTCACCTGCAGGGAAAAGGCCACCATCTCCGTCAGCACCGCCACGAACTGCTGGTCGCCGCCGAGACTGAACTCCGCCTTTTCCATGCGCTTGCAGGTCTCCTGCGCCGTGCGCCAGATGTTGACGCCCACCACGCTGGCGCGGTCCGCCAGGGTCTTGGGGCCCTTGGTATTCCATTTGGTCTTGATGCGTAATGCCATAATCCGTCCCGCCGGTGCGTGCTGCTCGCTAGTGAGCGCAGGAAAACGCGCATGATAGTACATAACTGGCAGCGCTGACACCTGCTATCAAGCGCTGGCACAAGCAGGGCAGGCCCCGGCGCTGGCGATACCCGCCCTTTCACCTTGCCGCAACAACTGCCCGGATGCCTGTGCGAAACTCACGGCCCGTCCTGCCACGTTGGTCAGGGGTCTGCGCGTCTGGTAAATTCGACGTTTACTTTAATTTGTCTTGGAGCACGTTATGTCAGAATTGAATATGGAACGGGCCACGGGCATGGCCGCCTTCGAGGCCAAGGAATTCATCAATGCCTGGGTCATGCTGAAACCCTTCGCCGAGCAAGGCGACCCCGAGGCGCAACATCGCCTGGCGATCATGCTGCAGAACGGTCTGGGCATGGTGAAAAACGAGATGCTCGCCTTGAAGTGGATGCGCGCCGCCGCGGACCAGGGCTTTGCCCTGGCACAGCACGGTCTCGGGTTTATGTACCTCTACGGCGAATGTGTGGAGAAAAACGAGGCTATGGCGGCGGAGTGGTTCAGAAAGGCGGCGGAACAAGGCATGGTGGGTTCACAAATGACCCTGGGCATGATGTACGAACAGGGGCTGGGCATACCGAAAGACGAGGCTGAGGCGAAAAAGTGGTATGCCCTGGCAGAGAAAAGCGGCTGACCGGCCGCACCCCCCTCGCGGCTAGAGCCGGGCTGCACGTCATGTAGGGACGCTGCAGCCCGTTCTGACCGGAAAAAAGGAACGACTACTTCTTGGCCCAGGCGGTAAAGTTATCGGCCTTCTTGGCAGCGCCGTCCTGATAGCCTGCTTCATAAGCCTTATTGAGACGCTGTTCTTCGCGCTTAGGGTTGTGCAGGAAGCCACAGGCCCAACCATTGATGTACTCGGCGTCGACCTTGCTCTTTTCCATCTTGTTGATGGCTTCGTAATACATGTTGCTCATGAAAATAGCCCCCTCAGTTAACGACTGACAAACTCTGACCCAAAAAGAGGCGCATATATTACCCAAAGCGCTCGGTTTTTCAACCTATGCCAAGAGAGATAGGCCTAATTCCTTGCCGGGGTGGTGGTCTTAAACCCGGATATTTCTCGCAAAATACCCCTACGACACAAAAGCTTGTCTGTCTGACCGGGCGTGATATCTTTAAAAGAACAGGTCGTGCTCCACCCAGCGGGGCTATTAACATGGAATCGCCATGCTGAATTTCGGACAACT
>JANNJF010000034.1:0-5110 GCA_031405715.1 Gammaproteobacteria bacterium
GCGGCGCTGTTGGCCGCGTGCACCAGGCGCGGCGCGACGCCCAGCGTCTGCAGATACGCGCGCACGCGCTCGAACCGCACGCGCTGCTCTTCCATCAGCGGGTGGTCGGGCGCCGGTGGCGGCGACCCGCAGTGGTGGATCAGCGAGACGGATTTCCGCGAACTGTATATCCGCAGCGGCGGCCTGTCCGAAGGCTCAACCCTGGTCTGGCGTGCCTCCTTCAGCAGTCGCTAGGCGGGGACATGCAGACGACGCAGATCCCCACGGGATATTTCGCCCTGGTGTTGCATGCCCACCTGCCGTTCGTGCACCATCCAGAGCACCCCCGATTTCTCGAAGAGGACTGGTTGTTCGAGGCCCTGTCCGAGACCTACCTGCCACTGCTGAACGTGCTGGACGGGCTGGGTAACGACCACATCCCTTTCCGTCTGAACCTGTCTCTCAGTCCAACCCTGTTGTCGATGCTGGCCAATCCCCAGCTACAGCAGCGTTATGTGCACTATCTGGACGCGCGACTCCGTGCACTGCAAGGCGAACGCCAGCGCACCCGCAACGACCCGCACTATTATCCACTGGCGTTATTTTATTCGGAGCGCTACGAAAAACTGCGCGAGCGTTTTGTACAGGACGATAAACACGATGTGATCCAGGCGTTTCGCCGGCACCAGGACAGTGGCGATTTGGAGATCCTCACCAGTGGCGCGACCCATGGCTATTTTCCGTTGCTCGCCACGCAGCCGGAGAATCTCTACGCCCAGGTCTCCATGGCGGTGCGCACCCACAGACACTTCTTCGGGCGGCCACCGCGTGGCATGTGGTTGCCGGAATGCGCCTACCTGCCAGGCATGGACGCGCTGCTGGCGGAATTCGGCATCGACTATTTCATACTCGATACGCATGGTGTATTGCATGCCGACCCGCGGCCGAAATACGGCGTGCATCGCCCGTTGCGCACACCCGGCGGCCCGACCGCGTTCGGTCGCGATTACGAAACATCCAAGCAGGTCTGGTCGGGGGAAGAGGGATATCCAAGTAACTTTTTCTACCGCGAGTTCTACCGCGACGCCGGCTTCGATATCGACGCCGCAAACATGCAGCCGCTGCGGCACGCGGGAGTGGCAGGCTACACCGGTTTGAAATATCACCGTATCACCGGCAAAGGCCGGCACAAAGAACCCTATCATCCCGAGTGGGCGCATCAACAGGCAGAGCTGCATGCAGAACATTTTCTGCAGCAACGCGGGGAACAGCTGCAATGGCTATCTACCCGGCTGGATAAACCGCCGATTATCGTCGCGCCGTACGATGCGGAACTCTTTGGTCACTGGTGGTTTGAAGGTCCGCAGTGGATAGATTTTGTCGCGCGCAAACTACACGCGCAATCAGGCGGCCTGCAAGCGGTCACGCTGTCGAACTATCTCGATCACTGCGGTGAACTGCAAACGGCGCAACCCGCGGAAAGCAGCTGGGGCGCCGGCGGTTTTCATGAAGTGTGGCTGAACGAATCGAATGACTGGATTTATCCCTACCTGGAGCAGGCGACGCAACGCATGCTCGATCTGGTGGCCCGCCACCCTAATGCCACCGGCACGCAGCGCTTGATGCTCGATCAGGCGGCGCGCGAACTGCTGCTGGCGCAGGCGAGTGACTGGGCGTTTATCCTGCACTCGGCCACGGCCATGGATTACGCCCAGCAACGCTTCCAGCAACACATCCATCGCTTCAGCCGGCTGGCAAAAATGATCGAGGCGGACACAGCGGATGAAAAATACCTCAGCATGATCGCGGCGCGCGACAATCTGTTTCCGGACATGGACTATCGAATCTTCCAGCGGCGGCCGTGGATTGTGGACGACGATAATAGACAGTGAGCCGCCACTCTCAAGCAGCGGGGCCCATCGAAAGCATTTTCAGGACCGGACGACGCGCACCGCGACTGCAAGACTCAGGAGTAATCTTCTTCCATTACCTTGGGCGCGCGATCCAAGCGGTACAACACGACGATCAATGCCCCTGTAGCCACCAACATAAAATGCGGGCCGAACAACCAGAACACCAGGGGCACGGTAAAGTAGAAGGCACGCATGCCGATGCTGTAGAAACGCCCGGCGCGGTTGAGGGTAATGGCCACATGCCGCGGCGAGATCATCTTATGGTTCATCGCCCGCGGTACGTTGATCATATAGCCCACATGATTGTACACGCGCACCGACATGGAAAAACTGAAGAACACGATAAACAGATCCAGCAGCAGCAGCAACAGCTTCACCAGCCACAGTTCGGTATGGGTGGCGCCGTAAACATTCAACGCATGCCACTTGCTGCTGAGCTTGTCGCCCTGTTCACTTAAAGTAAGCACGCCCATGATGAGCAGCACGGCAGTGGAAGCCAGAAACGTCGCGGCCATGGTGGAATTACGCAAGGTCTGCACCGCCAGCACCTCTTTGCCCTCTTCCCGCATGATGCTCTCGACCCAGGCGGTGCGTGCAATGATGTTCACCGACTGCACGGTATAGGCCGGATTGCGCGCGACCTTGATGCGCAGGTAGAGATGGTAGAGACCGAGCAAGGAAACACTCAGGACGAAGCTCAGCAGGTCGTAGCCAAGCGGTGTAATCCAACCGTATACCTCAGAAAACATAGTGCAACCACTCCACAAAGAATACGGATACTTTAACCCAGGACGTTTTGCTGTCGAAACGGAACGGCATTCTAGCAGCCGGCGTCGCTGCATTCCATCATTCAGCGGCGCCGCAGCGGGAACGGCGTTGATCAAGTGTGTTACTTTAGGTAGGGAAGCGTTTAAAATATCGCCGCACAACACCAGCCATTGCACCGCCCCGAGGAACCGCTCTGATGAAGAAGTGCCTACTTGCCCTTTCCCTTGCCCTACCGCTCGCCATGCAGCCGGCCTACGCCAAAACCGATATCGCGGAAACCAAGCTCATCGCCAATGCCGCGGAACGCGGCAATGCCGGCGCCCAAGTGCTGCTGGCGCTGCTTTACGTGGATGGCAACGACGGCTATCGCAAGGACGATAAGCAAGCAGCCTACTGGCTGGGCAAGGCCGCGCGCCGGCACAATGCCTATGCCCAGGCCATGTTGGGGGACTTCTATGCGCACGGTCGGGGCGTCAGCAAAGACTTGAAGCAATCCTTATACTGGCGCACCCAGGCCGCCGATCGGGGCAACGCCCAGGCGCAGCTCAAGCTGGGCGAGATGTATCTGCATGCCGTCGGCACCGAGCGCGATTACAAACAGGCGGCCCACTGGCTGGACAAGGCCGCTGACCAGGGCGTACCTGAGGCACAGCACCTGCTCGCCAAGCTGTACCGCGCCGGGCTGGGTGTTCCGCAGGACCTGCAACGCGGCAACGACTGGCTCGAACGCGCCGCGGCCCAGGGTCATACCGACTCCATCAAGCTGCTCAATTTCCTCATGGAGCTCGGTCGCGACAGCAGCATGGTCTACCACCAGCAGGGCGATGAACTCAAGAAACTTGCCAATAACGGTGACGTCGAGGCACAGTACCAGCTGGCCTTGCGCTACGAAACCGGCGCCTGGGGCGTACTGCAAGACAACAAACAGGCGTTGTACTGGTTCGACAAAGCGGCGCAGACCGGCCACGCCGGCGCCATCGCCAGCCTGGTGCATATCTACGAAAAAGGACTAGCGGGCATAAAACCGGACCCGATCAAGGCCGCCTACTGGCGCGCACGCCTGCCACCACAGGAACTTGAACATGAAATCACTCCGTGACCACGGGACGGATTGCGTCGATACCTCTCGTGCGCGTTTCTCTCCGCTGTACCACAGCACATCATTCCCGGCATGCCACTGACGGCAAACGACATACACAAGGTGTTAGCGCCACTGGCCAACAAAGGGCAGGCACAACATGCCCAGCGCTTTTTCAAAACCGGCCGCGATGAATACGGAGAAGGTGATCGGTTTCTCGGCATACGTGTGCCGCTGCTGCGCCGGCTGGTCGGCAGGTTTCGCGGCGTTACGCTGGCGGAGAACCTGTCACTGCTCAAATCCATTTGGCATGAAGAGCGTCTTCTGGCTTTGCTAATGCTGGTCGACCGATACAGCCGCGGCGACGAACGCGACCGCGTTTACGCCCTCTATCTGCGCCATACGAAATACATCAACAACTGGGACCTGGTGGACAGCTCCGCCAGTTACATTGTTGGCGCGCACCTCATGCAGCGCGACAAACAACCGCTATACCGCCTGGCCAGGTCAAGAAACCTGTGGCAACGCCGCATCGCCATTATGTCCACGTTTTACATGATCAAGAACCATGTCTACGACGATGCCCTGGCCATCGCGCTGTTATTAAAAAATGATCGGGAAGATTTAATCCATAAAGCCGTCGGCTGGATGCTGCGGGAGATCGGTAACCGCCACCGTGCCACCGAGGAGAAATTTTTACAGCAACACTATCAAACCATGCCGCGTACCATGTTGCGCTATGCCATCGAGAAATTTCCGGAGAGAAAGCGCAAGGCTTACCTGCAAGGGGTAATGTGAGCTTTCATTTCCTGCTCAGATAATTACCAGTTTCACAAGCCTGTTGGCCTATCGGGTATAGACCTCAACACCTTTAGCCATGCGTGCCGCCATGAGTGCAGCACCCATTACACCCACCTGCGGATTCATTACCACGTGCACCGGCATGGCCTGAGTCAACGGCGACATACGCCCCTTGTCGTTGAACGCCCGGATAAACCCGCCCGCCCGCATAGCGGAGATCATCTTGGCGGCAATGCCGCCGGCGATGTACACACCGCCCGTGGCCAGCAAGGTGAGGGCGACGTCGCCGGCATGGGCGCCGTAAATACGCAGGAACAAATCGACGGCCTGCGTGGCCAGGGGGTCCTTGTCCACCAGTGCCGCATGGGTGATGGCCGGCGCGGGATCGCCCTCGGTAGTCGCCGCCAGTTGTTCCGACTCGGGGAAATCGCCGCGTCCGCGCAAAAACTGATAAACCAGCACAAAGCCGGCACCGGACAGAATGCGTTCACAGGAAACTCGGCCGAAACGGGCGTGCAGAGAGCGCAGCAGATCCATCTGTAGGGCATCGGTCGGTGCAAAACCGGCATGG
>JANNJF010000035.1:0-7977 GCA_031405715.1 Gammaproteobacteria bacterium
ACCGCGAACTCACCCTGTCCCTGCTGGACAACTACCTCAACGGTCGCAGCAGTTCGTTCTGCTCCGAACACCGCCTGCGCACCAAGCGCGGAAACTACATCTGGGTCCTGGATAAGGGAAAAATCCTGTGGGATAAAACCGGCAAGGCCATCCGCATGTCCGGTTCCGTCACCGACATCCACGAGCGCAAACTGCAGGTCGACGTCATGGAACACCAGACGCTGCACGACCTCGTGACCGACCTGCCTAACCGCTCCCTGTTTATGGACCGGCTGCAGCAGGCCCTGCTCGTGGCCCAGCGCGACAAACAGCCCCTGATGGTGATGGTCACCAACCTCAACCGCTTCCGCGAAATCAACGACACCCTCGGACAGGACATGGGCAACCTCGCCCTGTCCGAGGTGGCCACGCGTCTGCGCGCCACGCTGCGGCTGTCCGATACCATCGCCCGTTCCGGCGGCGATGAATTCGCCATCCTGCTGCGGTCACCGGAAAAAGCCGACACCGACACCGCGGCACGGCGCGTTCTTAAGGCGCTGGCCGAACCCATGGTGCTGAATGGCAGCAGCGTCGCCGTCAGCGCCAGCATGGGCATTGCCATCTTCCCGCAACACGCGCAGACCGCCGACGAATTACTGCAGCGAGCCTCCGTGGCAATGTATACCGCCAAACACAGCCACACCGACTACGCCGTCTATACACCACTGCCTGCCAGGGAAAAACAACCGGCACGCCTGTCCAGCGCCCACCGGTAGTAACGCCCATCCCCGTCTTTTTTTCTCGCGCCCGCTCGGCCTTGCCAGCGGCACTCCTCGCCATATAATGAATAATTAAAAGGACCAACCTGCCATGACTAATCCACCCCCATCGGAGATACGGCTTTCCCTCCCCGAGGTCTGGCTGGAACAGCACGGCGATGCCCTCTATCGCTACGCTTATTTCAGGATCAACGACGCCGCCCTGGCGGAAGACCTGGTGCAGGACACGTTGCTCGCGGCGCTGCAGGCGCAGGAAAGTTTTGCCGGACGGGCCAAAGAGCGCACCTGGCTCATCGGCATACTCAAGCACAAACTCATCGATCACCTGCGCAAACACTCGCGCGAGCAGCTTATGGATACTACCCCCGGATCCGACCAGGATTTCGACGCCCTGTTCAAGGACGACAACTGGAGTCACTGGCGCACCCCGCCCTCGGTGTGGGACAACCCGAGCGGCGCCCTGGAACAGCAGCAATTCTGGGCGGTCTTCAGCGACTGTCTCGGCGCCCTGCCCAGCCGCCAGGCCGAGGCCTTCACCCTGTGCGAGATAGAAGGACTGGACGGGAACGAGGCCTGTAAGGTTCTTGGCGTAACGACGTCTAACGTTTGGGTATTGCTGCATCGCGCGCGTTTACGCCTGCGGGAATGCCTGGAAAATCACTGGTTCGACCAGGGAAAAGGGGGCTGACGATCATGTACACCTGTAAAGAAGCCACCCATCTGGTCCTGGAAAAACTAGAGCGGCGCCTGTCGTGGCGCGAGCGTTTGGGCGTACGCATCCATTTTATGATCTGCGATGCCTGTGCACGCTTCGAGCAACAGATGCAGTTCCTGCGCAAGGCCGCGCGACGTTACGCCGAGCGGCATCAGGCGGAGGAACAAGACACAGCACTGACACCCGGCGCTAAGAAACGCATCCGCGACAAACTGCGCGACGCCTAGCATAGCCGGCCTGAAAGCTATCTGGGTCTGTGTGTCCAGGGGTTGATGTCAGCAACAACGAGGCGCAGGGCTTGAGTTGCATCTGTTTCCAGCTGATGGTCCGCATAAAAAACCGGATCAAAATGTAGGGTACGCCCTGCGCACCATAGACTTCGCTAAACCTTGGCTTGGTGCGCAGGCGCACCCTACAAAGCAAAGCGAGGCGCGTTGCGGGAGAGGCTAACCACTGCGCTTCGGGCATCGACGCCACGCTTGCAATTTATCACTACACCCATTAACAACAGGAGAATCAGCATGACACGACGTAACGCCATACTCAGCACCGCCATCAGCAGCCTCATCGCCCTCGGCGTCACCACCGGGGGCACGGCCCTCGCCGCCGACGCCCCGAAAATGGAAAAATGCGCCGGCATCGTCAAGGCCGGCAAGAACGACTGCCAGACCAGCTCCAGCGCCTGCGCCGGCACTGCCAAAAAGGACGGCCAGAAGGACGCCTGGATCTACGTACCCCAAGGCAGCTGCGACAAGATCGTCGGCGGCATTCTGCTATCTAAAAAATAGAACGCATGTCCACTACCCCTCTTGATGGTCGGGTGGCCCATCCGATCCCGGCCCAGGCCGGGATCGGCTTACGCGCCCAGCACTACCATGAGGTGGTGGAGACACGCCCGGCCACGGGCTGGTTTGAAGTCCACAGCGAGAATTATTTCGGCGACGGCGGGCCGCCCCTGAGCTACCTTGAGCGGGTGCGGCGCGACTACCCCCTGAGCCTGCATGGTGTCGGCCTGTCCCTCGGCACCACCGACCCGCTGAACCTTAAACATCTGCAAAAACTGAAGTCGCTCATCGCGCGCTTTGCGCCGGGGCTGGTGTCCGAGCATCTGTGCTGGAGTTCTATTGGCGGCCGCTATCTCAACGACCTGCTGCCCCTGCCCTATACCGAAGAGGCACTACAGCATGTCAGTCAGCGCATTCTCCAGACGCAGGATTATCTGCAGCGGGAGATCCTGATCGAAAACGTCTCCAGCTATCTGCAATACCGCCACTCGACCATGCCCGAGCAGGAGTTCGTGGCGGAAGTGGCGACGCGCGCCGGCTGCGGAATATTACTGGACGTCAACAATATCTACGTCAGCGCCGTCAACCACGACTTCGACCCCCTGGCCTATTTGCGCGCCATCCCCGTGGCGTCGGTGCGTGAAATGCATCTCGCCGGTTTTGCCGTCAACCACTACGACAACGGCGACATACTCATCGACCATCACGGCGCACCCGTGGCGCAACCTGTTTGGGATCTCTACCGCGAGGCACTGCGGCGCTTCGGCCCCACACCGACCCTGATCGAATGGGATACGGATATTCCGCCGTTGGCGGTGCTGCTGGACGAGGCGCGCAAGGCGGATGCACTGTTGGAGCGACAGCATGCCCAGGTTGCGTGACCTGCAGGAGGCTTTTGCCGCCGCCGTACTGAAGGGCACCGACTCGGCCTTCAGCGCCGAACTTGTCGACGGACGCTTCCCCGGCCAGCGGCGCCTGCAGGTCTACCGCAATAATGTCTTTACCAGCCTGACCGGTGCGCTGTCCGCCGTCTACCCGGTGGTGACGCGGCTGGTGGGGGAGGGTTTTTTCGGGTATGCGGCGGACGGCTACCTGCGTCAGTATCCCGCGGTCAGCGGTAACCTGCACGACGTGGGCCACGCCTTTGCCGATTTTCTGCGCTACTTTCCCGCGGCCGCCACCCTGCCCTACCTGGCGGATGTGGCGCGCCTCGAATGGGCCTGGCACCAGGCCTTCCATGGCGCCGAACATGCACCACTCGATCTGCTGACCCTCGCGGCCGTAGCCGCGGAGCGTCACTCCGATCTGCGCTTCTTCCTCCACCCCACGGCACAACTGGTGGCGTCCGACTATCCCATACTGCGTATCTGGCAGACCAACCAAGTGGATGACGCCGGCGACGGACAGGTGGACCTCGCCGCGGGCAGCGAGCAGGGGTTGGTGCTGCGGCCACACATGACGGTGGAGATACTGCCCTTGAGCCGGGGCGAATACACCCTGCTGCAATGCCTGGCCGCGGGTACGTCGTTGGGAACGGCGTGCGACATGGCTTTCGGCCAGGACCCGGCATTGGATCTCGACGGCGTGCTGCAGAAACACATCCGGCATGCCAGCCTGGTGGCGTTCCAGGTGGACGAAAAGAAATAGGAGTGCGGTGTGGCAGGCAGTTGCTGCTGATAACAGCATGAGTAGGGTGGGCTTTGCCCACCATGCGCGGCTCCGTTCAGGTACGCTGGTGGGCAATGCCCACCCTACAAAAATGATTCCTGTTTTATGTAATTCTCAATAATAAAGGAACTGCACCATGTCTGTGACCAACAAACTGTCCGCCATCGCCAGCCCGATCGTCCGCGGGCTCGATTTTCTCAGCCCCGTGATCGATCTGGTTATCCGTCTGTGGCTGGCGAATGTCTTCTGGAAGTCCGGACTGACCAAGATCGCCAGCTGGGAGTCCACCGTGGCGCTGTTTACCTACGAGTACCACGTGCCCCTGATATCGCCGGAGATGGCCGCGTTCCTGGGCACGGCGGTGGAGCTATCCATGCCGGTGCTGTTGGTATTGGGTCTGGGTACGCGCTTTAGCGCCGCGATCCTGTTCGTGTTCAACATCATCGCCGTCATTTCCTACCCCGACCTGAACGAGATCGGCATCAAGGATCACCAATACTGGGGCTTGTTGCTGCTGGTGCCATTGCTGCATGGCCCGGGCAAGATCTCCATCGATCACTTCCTGCGCAAAAAATTTATGGGCGCGCGCACGCTGTTCTGATCACGTCAGCGGCTTGTTGCTGAGGCGGAAATATTTGGCGGCGCTGTCCGGCACCAGGGATTGCAGGCCCGGGCAGTCCTGGGCCACCGCCGTCAGATCCTCCAGCGTGTCCACGTCGCGCAACACCGGCAAGGTTTCGAATTCGATGCCGAGGCGCGCGGCGCGCGCCAAGGTCTCGGCCAGCACCTTATCCCCGCCCCAGGGCATGTCCTCAAACAGTTCAGGCACATCCTGCTGCAAGCCCAAGAGGTAATAGCCGCCATCCATGGTCGGACCGAGCACGTTGCGTCCGCGGGCCAGGTGTTCGTGCGCGGTTTCCAGAATACTCCCAGGGCACTGGGGCACATCGCACCCCATGACCGCGGCGGCACCGCGGCGGGCGATGCCGTCCTGCAAGGCGCTGCGCATGCGCTGACCCAGATCGCCCGCTGCCTGGGCCGCCAGAAACAGATGCAGGGTCTGACTGAGTTCGAGGAACAGCGGGTGCTGCGCATCCGGCGTGGCGTAGACATATACGTCACCCGGCCAGTATTCCGCCGCCCGCGCCGCCGTGGTGCGCAGCATGAACGCGGCGATGTCCGCCGCCTGTTGCTTTGTCACGGCGGGTTGCAGTCGTGTCTTCACCTGACCGGCGATGGGCTGGCGGGCAAACAGGATCAATTCGGGTTTTTTCATGGGTTAGCGACCGTGACGGTAAAATCTGGCCAGGTGGGCCGGCGCGACCCCCAGACTATACAGCAGACGCAGGGTCCACATACGCAGCACGGTACGCCCTACGCCCCCCGCGCGCCAACGCCGCGCGGACGTCACCACGGGCGTGTGAATAATCGCCGGGGCACCAGTCCATTTCAGTCGCCGCGACAGCTCGATATCCTCCATCAGCGGTAGCGTGGCAAAACCACCCAGCATGCTAAACGTATCGCGCAACACGAACATGGCCTGGTCGCCGGTGGCGATGCCGGTCAGGGCCGAGCGCAGGTTCATCAGGCGTTCGATGCCCCGGAACATGACCCGTTGCCCGTCCAGGCGCACATCGAACCGTCCCCAGGTCCGACCCGCGCGGATAGCAATGCGAATACTGTCCACCGCCGCGGGCGGAAGGACGGTATCGGCGTGCAAAAACAGCAGCACATCCGCCCGCGCGCCGGACGCGCCCCGGTTCATCTGGCACGCGCGCCCGGCGGCGGACTGGCCGACGCGCACGGGCACGGCGGGGTCCGCCGCCAATGCCAGACGCCGTGCGATGGCCAGCGTGGCATCCGTACTGCCGCCGTCGATGATCACAATCTCCCGCAGATCCAAACCGTCCAAGGCGCGCACACCGGCCTCCAGCCCATCGGCCTCGTTCAGTACCGGCATGATCACCGCCACCGAGGGACGCACGCTTGCGCTTGGCGGGGGTGACGTAACCGGCAGGGGTGTCGACGTGTCGCTCAAGCGGGCCCCGACCCCTTGCGGGCCAGGCGCAGCAGACGCCAGAGCACGTAAACCGGCAACGCGCCGTGCATCAGCAGATCGAAAATATCCAAGGGCCGGCGCAGATCGCCGTTGACCAGCATGCGCAGTTTTTCCACCAGATGGGGCTCGGGGCTGAAGGGCGCCAGCCCCAAGGCCAGCGCCGCGATGACCAGCATCCACAGGGGTAGCGGCTTCATGCCTGTCCTGCGGGGCGGCGTGCACCCTTCTGAATGAATTCAATCTTGCGGCGATGCATATTCACAAGCTGCCCATCACTGAACAATCCTCATTAGGCGAAAAATTAAAAAATTAGCGCATAACACACTGTTCATCTTATCACACTGTTTTATTGGACCTAGCTCAAAGTTCCCCACCCCCACATTCACCTCCCCCCGCTCGATATGCCCGATATAATTCCGATGCAACCCCGCCACCTCCGCCAACACCTCCTGACTCCACCCCCGCGTTACCCGCAACTCCATACGCGTATACACTTCAAAATAATGCGCGTGTCTGTCATGGCGCCTGTGCTTTTACAAATCCATCCCAGAGATTTTTCAGCAATTGGTAGCCACGCTCATCCTCAGCACCTGCAAGTGCTTCCGCTACGTCACGAACCAAACGTGAGTCAGCACCGGCGGATAGTTCCTTGGCCATGAATTGGTTTAGATATTCCCAAGTATCCCGCGCCACCAACGCGCCCATTTTCCGTCCCATCACATAGCACGCCGCCAGCGGCAGGTCGTATTCAGCGGCAGCGACATCCTCCATGTGCGCATCAAACATTACTTTCTGAGTCAGCAAGACTTCATAGTGGCTGATCAGATAGGCGATATCGGCCGCGTCTTTCCTCGGCTGGGAAGTGTCGCTCCTTCCACGCGGCGAGTTTGAGCAACATCAACCCCACCGCACTCACCACCGGGACACGCAAGCCCTCAACCGAAACGATGACGGCATCGCGATAAGCCTCGCGGAAGCCAATAACGCTCATGACCACCCCATCGTCCGGTGGCCAGACGATGGTTCGGTCACGCGCCTCGATATCACCGAAGGGGACAAGATCCAGAAGGCCACTGTCCTGAAAAAGCATCCGCTGCCGCTGCTGCGGGTCGGAGCGAAAGCGTGGGTCTTGCCGGAGTTGATCCACCAGCGCCTGATACTGTTGCCAGCTCCCCACCATTACGCCCAGATCCACGTCCTGCGTGGCGCGCCCGCGGGGCAAACCATAGACGCCCTCGAGGAGCAACACCCGGCCTGCGGCACCCGTCACCAACCACGGTATCTGCAAGACTTCCGCTGCTTTCGAAACCGCCGTGAGCAGAGCCAGGGTTTTCGTGTCGACGGGCACCTCACGCATCGCCAAGGAAACGCTCCCGCAGTAGCTTCGCGGTTTCCAGATTGCGCGCATCACCGGTGGCCATGAGATCGGCGTAGATCAACAAAGGCGGCGCATGCGGGATGCGGCCGACTAGCTGCGGTACCTCGAAACGCCAGAACTTCTGCAGCACTTCGAGATTGCCGTGTTCGTGTTTGGCGGCGTGTATCTTGCGGGCCAGGTCTGCAAAATGCGTATCGCCATACACCGTTACCACCTCCGGTCGCAGGTGTTGGGTGAGCACCATGGCCGCCGGCTCGCCGGCCAGCCACATATCCAGCGCCGCCAGATTCTCCTTCTTCCACCAGTCAGGATTCGCCACCTGATAACGCCGGGGCCGTAGCCTGGGCCGGAGCTCCCGCCCATAGCCCTCCACCCACTGGTCGATCAACCGCTGTCGATCCTCCAGGACACGACCGAGTGTTTTGCTTTCGTGCAGATGGCCAAGGTGCTTCAGGTCGTTCAACACCCAGCCTACCGCCCCCAGGGCCACCCCGGCGGCGCGGGCAATTTCCCGGTACGGTGCCGTGACCATGTCTGGGCGACACAACAACGCAAAGATCACCTTGAGACCCGTGGCGCGGAAGGCCCGCACCCGCCGTTCGCGCGGCGCCGGG